>JBJTAZ010000116.1:0-2565 GCA_046091085.1 Nitrospiraceae bacterium | reverse complement strand
AGCTCAAAGATGGTCTCGCCGGCGATGCGGCCATGGTACGCGGCTATCCCAATCATCACGCCAAGTATTGGCTGGCCGGGCTGCTCGATGAGGAGACTCCGGTCGGAGTCTTGTTTTCAGGCGACCTGACCGCCTCGGCTCTGGACCCGACCAGTGAAACGGCGAACTCCCATGAGCTGCTCCTTCGACTGGCAACGGCCGAGGCGCTCGAACTTCGTAGTTTCGTCCGTTGGCTCATGCTTCAAAGTAAAACGGGTAAAGGGCTCGGGAAAGGGCCGCACGGTTCAAGCACGAGGGTCGCACCCGGGCGAAAGCGCCGCGCAATGCGCTCGGCTCAAGCCCCGCAGGGTCGAGGCCGACCGAACTTAAGTAGGCTGCGGCTTCTTTAAGCAAACCAGGCATCGACTGCACACCGCTATCCTTGAGCCCGTACTGCACGAACCAGTCCAAACCCTGGTCCAAGTGAGACGCGCCCACCCGGCCAGTAAGCGACACGTCCCACCCACAGACACTGAGATGATGCATGAACACCCTGCTTTGCAGGTTGACCGAGGCGCTGGCCAGCTTCTCCTCCGATGGCAGGTACAGGCCTCCCGCCAGCGGCGCATAGCCTGAACGCAGCAAATAACTATCGAAGAATTCAGACGCGACACCCGCGGCGGTCTGACCGACCAATCCATGCGCCAACTTGGCCAAGGATTTCATCTGCAGAAATTCGATCCCTTCGATCTGCCAAGAGCCCGTTCCGGCCGAGCTGACTCGCAGCTCGACCCGCACTTCACGGATGCGAATTTTGGGGGGATTGCTCAGGGGGTTGATCAGCAATTTCTCCTGACGCTGGCCAAACCAGGCATTGAACGAACTGCCCGTAGCCAGGCTCCGCAGCAGGGTCGTCAATCCAGGATAACGTGCGTCACCCGCCATGATGACCTCCGACGGCAAGCTACTCCAGTCATCGGCATCGGCTTTCTCGTCCAACGCCGCGATGGGTATGACCGGAAGACTCGCGAACAGCGGAGCAAGTTGATCTCCGACCAGCGTCATCCACGCTCCTTCCGCATGCTCGACCCAGGCCGCCTTGTCCTCCTTCAGGCTCGCCCGACCCCATTCGGTCAGTTCATAGCGTCCGTCATCACGCAGAAACAGCGCCCGGTCGCGAACGGACTGCTCCAGCATGCGTCTCGCAATTTGGCGACGTTGGCCAGCCAAGAGAACCCGATCAACTTCCTCCACGGTAGTCCCGCCAAAGGTGTCCGCGAGCTGGAGCAACGCCAATGCGTGGCTGTCAGGGCGGTACAAGGAAAGGTGTCCGGCCAGGGCGGCGACGTACATCTTGCCGGTCCAGGAGGCGCTGATTTGAAGGGCGTTGCTCATGACAAAGCGCAGTTGACGATGGCGACCGCCTCTTCCAGCCCCTTCGCGACCTCACGCGAAGGGCCGTAGTCATGCAGTTCGTCGATGAGCGTCTGATTGATGCCCGAACATTGAGCCTCTTCCGTCTTGGCGGGAAGATCGCCCAACAGCACGAGCCGACTGCGGGCACGCGTAAAGGCGACATTCATCCGGTTCAGGGAGCGCATGAAGGGCGTCTGCCGTTCGCGTACCAAGGAGAGGAGAACCAGGTCGGCCTCGTGGCCTTGGCAGCTATCCACTGTATTGGCCTCAAGCTCCACCGCTGAGAAACGTTCGGCGTAGTGGTCCTCAAGATACTCCACCACCATCCGGCAAAGTTGGTTCTGGTTTTTATAGGTGCTGATTAGGTAAGCCTTGTAGGGGGTCTGGCCAGGAGCGACCGAGCGCTTGGCCCAATCTGCGAACTGCAGGAGTTCCCAGACCCCAAGGGCCAGCTGGGCGGCGCTTTCACGTTCTCGGTCCTGATAGGTGAGACCAGCCAAGGTCGCCGCGTCCGCGGACAAGACGACAAAGCGACCATCATCTCCGGTCGCTATCGAATGAAGCCTGGGCTTCTCCGGCAGCTGGGGCGAAGTCAGCAGCAAGCGACCGCCATAGACATGCTCCTTGCAGAAGTCCGCGATCCGTGGGGCCATGCGGAACTGGTATTTCAGTTCAACCAGCCGCGAGGCGAGGCCGTCGCCGAACGGTCGGACCAGAGAGCGCGGCGCGGGAAGCATACCTGGCCGTTCCCCGATCAGCGACTCCAGGACGGAAGGCAAGGCGACGCCGAAGGTCTGCGCACATAGGTCGCATAGGTTGATAATCGTCGTCGGCTGGCCGGGTAGTTCCGCAGTGTAGCGTGCAAGGGCTTCCATGGCCTGATCGCGCTTTGTCTCCATTTCCTGGTGGTAATCACCACCCTTGAAACGGACCGCGCGCTCCATCAGCGCATATTGCACTGCCGAGCGGATGTCCCTTTTGACCGGCACGCTGGAAACCGCATCCAGCCGATGCTCCTCAAGAAGAAGCGGCCTGGATAGGGCGGTCATCAATGACGCGCCGAGCTCGGCCTCTTCGCAGAATGGAGCCAACTGGTAAGGGTCTCCTACGATGATCCAACGCTTGGCGCACATCGCCGGCACCAGAAACTCATCCAAGGTCGTCTTGCTA
>JBJTAZ010000115.1:0-8164 GCA_046091085.1 Nitrospiraceae bacterium | reverse complement strand
GGCCTGTGCATTCTTCGAGGCTGCATGCCTACCAAAACGATTCTGCGCTCCTCGGAGATCATGGCGCTGATGAGACGGGCGGGCGAGTTCGGGCTGGCGTGTGGCGCGCTCAAGGCCGATCTGGCCGCGATTGTCGCCCGCAAGGACCGGTTGGTCAGGGAATTCGCCGAAGACCGGATCAAGGGGTTGCACGATCCCCGTTTCGCCCTCTACCAGGAACGGGCGTCGTTTCTGTCTCCTCCTGAGGTGCAGGTCGGCGATCATAGGCTCAGCGCCAAGGCCTTCATCATTGCCACCGGCTCGGTTCCCTCCAGGATTCCCATTCCCGGCTTGGAAGAAGCCGGCTATATGACCAGTGACGACCTGCTGGACCTCACAGACCAACCGGCCTCGCTCCTGGTCTTGGGCGGTGGGCCGGTGGCGACGGAGCTGGCGCAGTTTTATCAACGGATCGGCACGGCGGTGACGCTCATTCAACGGGCGTCGCACATCCACTCGCACCTGGACGAGGATTTAGCCAGGCCGGTGGAGGCCCGGTTTCAAGAGGAAGGCATGGTCGTCTGTACCGGGGCAGCGCTTCAGCGGTTCACCAAACAGGGGCCGCTCAAGACCGCGCACTTTGTGCAAGATGGGCGGGAGAAAACTGCATCGGGCGAGTTGATCTTGCAGGCGTTGGGTCGCCGTCCGAATATCGAGGGGCTGCATCTGGAGGCGGCGCAGGTCCTGGTTCAGCACGGCCGTATTCCCGTCAGCGGCGAGATGCGGACGAGCCAGCCCCACATCTTTGCGGTCGGAGACGCAGCCGATCTGCACAATGTCGTCCACGAGGCGATCCTGCAAGGAGAGATTGCGGCCTACAACGCCGTGCATCCGCGCCAGCCCCCGCTTCGGCTGGACGACCGGCTGACCTGCGAGGTCATCTTCACCGATCCGCAAGTGGCGACGGTCGGCTTGACCGAGCGGGCTTGCCGGAAACAGGACATCCCCTACTTAACGGCATCCCATCCCTTCAGCGACCATGGCAAGGCCCTGTGTCTGGGCGAAACACATGGGCATGTCAAGTTGCTCTGTCGGCCGAAGACCGGCGAACTGCTGGGGGCGCACATCGTGGGTCCTGAGGCGGGCGAACTCATCCATGAGTTGATCACGGTCCTGTACTACCGGGGGACGGTGCGGGACCTATTGCGCATCCCGCACTATCACCCGACATTGGCGGAGATCGTCACCTATCCGGCTGAGACACTCGCCGCGCAGTTGAGCTAGCAGGTTGCTGAAAACGGCCCCCCAACTTTGTTCTCGAGCGCTCGAACCCCTCAACGTACTTCTCCAGTACGCCTCGGGGTCCTCACGTCCTGCGGCCTCGTTGGGTGGCCTTTTTGATCAGCCTAAGAGATACAGGTTAACGATGTGCGAGCTCACATCAGGCTGAGAGGGCCTTGGACTCCTTGCTCACGCAGGCCGGACAGAGGCCGCGGCTGAACTGAGTGCCTGCATGCTCTTCCAGGTACAGCTCCAGTTGCTTCCAGTAACCCCGATCGTCGCGGACCTTCCGGCAAGCGGAGCAAAACGGCAGCAACTCCTGCAGCGACTTGAGCCGCCAATAAAATCCAGCCGTGATCCCAAGACCAGACTGGCCCTCGCGCGGTTGGTGATGCCCATCCAGGCGATGCCGCCGGGCGGAGAGACGTAAAAGCCCAAGGGGGTCAGGACAGCGGCGACTGCGGCCACCGACCGAAAAAAGCGGCGATCGGAAATCAAGAGGGCGAGCAAGAGCGGGATGGTATAGAGCAAGGGAATGGTAATGCCGACCGGGGTGAAAATATCCAGGATAAAGATTGCGAGCACCAGCAAGAGCGTCATTCCCATCAGCAGCGGACTCGCCTTCAGAACAGGTTCGACCATAACGGCACCTCCCCGAATCGGATGATGGATGTGTATAACCTGCGCCATGATAGGACGGTTGTAGGACTTTTTGACGTGGCGGTCAAGCAGCATGAATAATATCGAGCATCACGGCCGGTTGGAGAGTCTTGACCCGAGCAGCCGGTTGACTGGGGCCGGGAATCGAGTAAGCTGCGAAGCGAGGCCGGTGGTTGGCGCTGTGACGGGCTGGGGAGGCATCCATGCAAGCAAGTGAACTGCGCGGCTGGCTGCTCTCCGGGCTGCTGGTGACCGTGATGTTACTGGCCATCGGGCTCTCGCTGGGGCGTGGGTTGTTGGAGGGAGAACGGACGGCCTATGAGCGGGGGGCGGCGCTTGCGAGGCTCCACCACCATTGTCGCGGCACCTTTCCCTCGGCTCAGTATGTGGCGCGCGCCTTTTCCTGGGGCGATCCCAAGACCTGCGCGGAGATTCAGAAGATTGACGTGCAGCCGGGGTCCTGATGGCCGCGTGCCAGTTGTCGGTGCATGACGCCCATATTGCTCCGGTGAAGCCGATGTCGGAGAGAAAAAATCCATGCGGACGCTAGGGCTCTACTGCATAATCGGCTGGACCCTGGCCGGTTGCGGGCAACCTGATTGGGAGGCGACGATGGCCGGGGGGCAACAGGCCTTCGCCCGTGGCGACTATGCGGAGGCGGAACGGCTGTTCCTGGCCGCTTCGAATCAAGCAGACCGGTTCGGCGCCGAGGATACGCGTCCGGCCTTGACCTGGTACCAACTGGCGCAAGCCGAGCAGGCCCAGCGCAAGTTCGACCAAGCGGAGCTGCACTACGGCCAAGCCTTGACGCGCGTGCAGCACGTCAAGGGGGAGGCCCATCCGGAGGTGGCCGCGGTGTTGAACAACTTGGGGGTGCTCCACCGGCTGCACGGTCAATATGCGGAGGCGGAGCCGCTCCTGAAGCGGGCGTTGGCGATCAAGGAGCAGGCGTTGGGCTCCGGCCATCCGGACGTGGCTCTGGGCCTCAACAACCTGGCAATGGTCTACGATAGCCAGGGCCGGTACGATCAGGCGGAGCCCTTGTCCCGCAGGGCCTTGGCGATCCGCGCGCAGGCGCTCGGGCCGGCGCATGCGGAGACCGCCAGGAGCCGCCGCGACTATGCAGCGCTGTTACGCAAGATGAAACGGGATCGGGAAGCGGCGGCCGTGGAATCGGCCGGTATCCCGTAAGACGAAGGAGCTGGCGGTCCATTCGAGGAGGCGGCATGGCCACACGAGGGAAGACATTTTTCACGCAGTACGATCGGGACGGCGATGTCTTCATGCGAGCGCAACTGGCCTCACCGGGACGAGACCACCGGAGGGCATTTCGCGCGCAGATCGATTTTCCGCTCAAGGGGAAAACATTGTTGGACGCCGGCTGCGGCTATGGGCACGACCTGCCCTTCTATGCGAAGCGCGGGGCGATCGTCTATGGATCGGACCCGTCCACGCATATGGTCGCGTTGGCCAGGCGGCAGCATCCGGATTGTCCCAACCTGTCCGTGCAGCCGATCCATAAGACCTCCTTCCCCGGCCGGTTCTTCGATGTCATCACCAGCATTTATGCCTTGCACAACGAGCCGGATTTGGAGCCGGCGTTTCGAGAGTTGCACCTGTGTCTAAAACCCAACGGGCTCTTTGTCTTTCTCGTGCAGCATCCCTTGTTCGTGTTTCAATTGAAGGCGCGCAAGGTCTATCACCGGAAGGGCACCGTCACCTTTACGATTCCGGACATGCAGCCTCCTTGCGTGATCCGCCAGCCGGCCCACACCTTTTCGGAATACTTCACGCCCTTTGTGCTGGATCGCTTCGAGCTGCTGGCGTTCGCCGAAGGGCGGGAGCCGGTCCCCATGTGGTTTCTGGCCAAGCTCCGTAAACGGTAACGGGTCTCGTTGCGCCTGGTCCGGTTTTCGGTGTACTGTGCGTCCATTCAACTCAACGGCCACCGGCAATGATTACCGGAAGGGGCGGCGTTTGGAGAACGAAGGCAAGACGGAGACCCACCGAGTCGGGGCCATGATCGCCCGGTCGGTCGGCATCGTCTGCATCGCGCTGGGCTTTGTGGCGGGCATGCAGGGCTTGGATCATCCCGAGTCCATCTGGCTGCAGACCTCGTTGGGCCTGATCGCCACCGGGATGCTGGCCCAAGGCTATGCCCTTTACTGTACCTTGCAACGGATGAGAGACCAGAACGATCTCAGGAAATAATCGGCCCATGGCGATACGCGTTGAATTGGTCGAGTGGACAAAGGCTCACAAGGCGATCCGTCACATCCGTGACACGGTCTTCGTGCGCGAGCAAGGCGTGCCGCTGGAGCTGGAGTGGGACGGACAGGATCCGCTGTGCCGGCATGTCCTGGCCTGGAACGATCAAGGGGAGCCCATCGGCACGGGCCGCTTGTACCGGGAAGGGATGCAGGCCAGGCTGGCACGCATGGCGGTGTTGAAGGAGTACCGGGGACGAGGGGTCGGGCGCGCCCTGCTCCGCGCTTTGCTCGCGGCGGCCGAAGAGCAAGGGTTGATCCGGGTGTACCTGTCTGCGCAAGTTCCCGCCATCGGGTTTTATGAGAAGGCTGGGTTCAGCGTGACGGGGGAACTCTTCCAAGATGCCGGCATGCCCCATCGTCCCATGGCCCTGACGTTGCCGCGGGCCCAGACGGAACCCCGGTGAGGGCCATCGGCAAGTTTCTGCTGCTACTTCTATCCCTGGCGCTGGTGGCCTGCACATCCTGGCAGGCCCAATACCTGACCGCCGAGTTGCACAAGGCCAAGCAGGAGGAGGTGGCTGTCCGCTTGGGCAAACCGACCGAGGTCAAGCCACTGGAGGGCGGCGGGACCGAGTGGGTCTACCATTACTTCCCCGACTCCCCGTTCAATTATGCCTACAAGGGGCATCCCGCCGAACCGGATTGCCAGGAATATATCCTGACGTTCAATGAGCGGCAGGTGTTGACCTACTGGTTGAAACAGGAGTGCGTCGAATGACGAACGGCAAGACGTCGGCGATGAAGATCGCGACGTTCAACGTCAACTCGCTTCGGAAGCGGTACCCGATCGTCCTCGATTGGCTGGCCGCACACCAACCGGATGTCCTCTGCCTCCAGGAAACGAAAGTCCAGGATGCGGACTTTCCCCTGATGGACCTGCACCCGTCCGGCTACCACATCACCTTTCGCGGCATGAAAGCCTACAACGGCGTCGCGATCCTGACCAAGCAGCCACCCGAACAGGCTTGGTATGGGTTTGACGACGGGGGCGAGCCGGATGACGCGCGCCTCCTGCGCATCCTCTACAAGGGCATTCCCATCGTCAATACCTACGTGCCCCAGGGTTTCGAGATCGAATCGCCCAAGTATGCCTACAAGCTGGACTGGTACAAGCGGCTGCGCGGCTACTTCGCCAAGCACCTGGCTCCCGACAAGCCGGCGATCTGGTGCGGCGACATGAACGTGGCCCCGCGTCCGATGGACGTGCATGCCCCGGAGAAGCACCTCACGCACGTCTGCTACCATGAGGATGCGCGCAAGGCCTACGAGCAAACCGTCGCCTGGGGGTTCCAGGACGTGTTTGTGAAACTCTATCCGGACCGGCAGCAGTACACCTTCTGGGACTATCGCCAACCCAGTTCGTTGGAAGCCAACAAGGGCTGGCGCATCGACCATATCCTGGCGACCAAGCCCTTGGCCAACCGTTGTATCGAAGCGGCGGTGGACATTGAACCGCGTCGGGCCAAGGAGCCATCCGACCATACGTTTTTATGGGCGGAGTTTGCCCTCTGAGCTGCCCGGCTGTGGCTGCCGCCTGCTTGACAGGCACCAAGGACGGGGCTAGCCTTCAGCCATGAATCGTGCGCAGCGGCGAAGCCAGGAGAAGGGGCATCCACGCGGGCCTGCCCAAGCCGAGATCCAGTCCTGGCTCGCACAGGGATCGGCGCATCACAAGGCCGGGCGCCTGGCCCAGGCCGAGCCTTTCTACCAACAGATCCTCGCGCTCGATCCCCACCATGCCGAAGCCCTGCATCTGCTCGGTTTGCTGGCCTACCAGGTCGGCAAGCTGGAGCAGGCTGTCGAACTCCTGACCCACGCCATCCAGAACGACTCGAGTCAAGCCCCCTACCGATTCAACCTCGGCATTGTGCTGCAGACGCAAGGCAAGTTGGACGAGGCGGCTTCGGCCTATGAGAAAGCCATCCGGCTGTTTCCTGCCTATGCGGAGGCGTGGAGCAACTTGGGCAACATTCGTCTGGAGCAAGGCCGGCCGGCGGAGGCGGTTTCGTCCTACCGGAAAGCGGTGGAGGCCAACCCTGCCTATGTCGAAGCCCACAATACTCTGGGTGTGGCGCTCAAGGAGCAGGGGCAGCTCGACGAAGCGGCTGCCTGTTACCGGCGCGCGCTGGGCCTCAAGCCGAATCATCTGGAAGCCCAGTGCAACCTGGGCATCGCGCTGATGGAGCAGGGACGGTTGGACGACGCGATCGTGGCCTATCGGCAAACTCTTGACCTGAGTCCTGGCTATGCCAAGGCGCAGACGAACCTGGGCTTTGCCTGCCTGTGGCAAGGGAGGCTCGATGAGGCGCTGCGGTGGTTTCGCGCCGCGGCGGATGCGAGGCAGAATCTCGGCAAGCCGGTCACCCCGGCGGCGGTCCATCGCTCCCGCATCAAACATGAGATCGAGCAGCTGGATCGGCTGATCGAGCGGGGGCTGATTCCGCTAGCCTCGGCTGCCTGCCTGAACGGGTGGAAGCGGCTCCAACAGCGGGCCGGCGAGTTACCGGCCGGGTCGCTGTTCGTGCCGGTGGGTCAGGACGAGGCGGCCGACATCGCTCCCTCGTTCAACCGCATCCTCCATTACGCCGACTGTCCGGCCTTACCGGGCGGCGTGTTGAATCCGGCGCTCGATGTGGCGGCCATCGAAGCGCGGTATGCAGCCACGAAGCCGGGAGTCACCTATGTTGACGGTCTGCTGAGCAGGGAAGCGCTCGAGTCGCTGCGCCGGTTCTGCCTGGACTCGACGATCTGGAAGAAGGAGTATGCGAACGGCTATGTCGGGGCCTTCATCGGCGAGGGTTTCTCCTGCCCGCTCTTCCTCCAACTGTCCGAGGAACTGCGGCTCCGGTTCCCCGGCATTTTCAAGGGCCATCGCCTGATGCAAGCGTGGTCGTTCAAATGCGACAGCGAGAGTAAGGCGCTGAATCTCCACGCGGATGCAGCGGCCGTGAACGTGAATTTCTGGATCACGCCCGCCGAGGCCCAGCTGGACCATGAGCAGGGGGGCCTGATCGTCTGGGACAAGGAAGCGCCGAAAGAATGGCACTTCCGAGCCTTCAACAGCTCGGCTCACGAACCGAAAGTGCGGGAGTTTTTGCGGAGCAGCGGCGCCAAGGCCGTGACGGTTCCATACCGGCAAAACCGCGCCATCAACTTCAATTCAGACCTGTTCCACGAGTCGGCTACGATGATGTTCAAAGACGACTACGAGAGCCGGCGGATCAATATCACGCTGCTCTATGGCCGCCGTGGCGCCTGAACGTTTGATTCTGCCGCGCTAGGGTATCGCTCGAAGAACTTCGTCAGGTCCACGTTCCCGCCGGTGACGATGACCCCCACCCGTTTGCCGACCAGGGCTGGCTCGCGGCGCAGCAGCGGCGCCAGGGCCACGGCGCTGGACGGTTCGATCACCAGCTTGAGCCGCTCGAAGGCGAACCGCATGGCGCGGGGAATTTCTTCCTCCTCCACCACGAAGAAGCCGGCCAGATGTTGCCGGAGCACCGGCAGGGTCACGTCGCCCAGGCTGGTCTTGAGCCCCTCGGCCAGCGTGTGCGGCTCGGGCATCGGCACGACCCGGTTTTCTCGTACCGAGTGGATCGCGTCCAGGGCCCCAGCCGGTTCGCAGGCATAGACTTTCAGCTTGGGATTGATCCCGTGCGCCGCCAGGCAGGTGCCGGAGAGGAGCCCCCCTCCGCCGACCGGCGCTAGGACCACATCCAGATCCGGGACGGTGGAAAGCAATTCCAGCATGACCGTGCCCTGGCCGGCAATGACCGAGGGATCGTTGAAGGGATGGATGTAGACCCCATCGAGCTGTGCCAGCAAGGTAGGTAGTTTGCGCTCGGCTTCCAGATGATTGGCCGCTTCGTGAATCGTTGCCCCATAGTCCAGTACGGCCTGACGCTTGATGGGATTGGTCAAGCCGCCCATGAGAAGGTGGGCCTGCCGTCCCAGCAGCCGGCAGGCCCACATTC
>JBJTAZ010000114.1:0-2870 GCA_046091085.1 Nitrospiraceae bacterium | reverse complement strand
ATCCCCGGCTGGTCCCCGCCCCGATGCCAGGAGCAGGCAATAGGACTGCATCGCACTCCGCCCCACCCGGCCACGCAGCTGATGCAGCTGCGCCAGCCCGAACCGCTCGGCATGTTCCACGAGTATCACAGTGGCATTCGGCACGTCCACCCCCACTTCCACGACCGTGGTGGCCACGAGGACCTGGATCGCGCCGGCCTTGAACGCCGCCATCGTCCGTTCCTTCTCGCTTGCCTTCAGCCGCCCATGCAGGAGACCGACGCGCACATCGCGAAATTCCCTGGCTTGGAGTTGTTCGGCCGCCTGGATCGCCGCCTGCAAATCGACTTTCTCCGACTCCTCCACCAGGGGATAGACGATATAGCCCTGTCGGCCGGCCCGTATTTCATCCTGCATGAGACGATAGGCCTGGCGGCGCTGGGAGCCGTTGAACAGCCAAGTCCGGACCGGGCGGCGACCCGGCGGCAAGGAATCGATCACCGACACATCCAGGTCGCCATAGACCGTCATGGCCAAGGTTCGGGGAATCGGCGTCGCCGTCATCACCAACACGTCCGGATGATAGCCCTTCTCCAACAGCGTCTTGCGTTGGAGCACGCCGAATTTATGCTGCTCGTCGATCACCGCCAAGCCCAGCCGCGCGAACCGGACCCCCTTCTGGATCAACGCATGGGTCCCGATCACGATATGGGCCTCACCTTGCTCGATCTGCGCAAGGACCGAGGCTTTCGTCTTGGCCGGGCCTCCGCTTTTCAGCAGAACCGCCGAGAGGCCGAGGGCCTCCAACAACGGGCGGAGGTTCAAATAATGTTGCTCAGCCAGAATTTCGGTCGGCGCCATAAGGGCCGATTGGTACCCGGATCCGCAGGCAATGACCATGGCCATCAATCCGACGACCGTCTTCCCGCAACCCACGTCGCCCTGAATCAGCCGATTCATCGGCTGCAGCGACGCCATGTCCCGCTGGATATCAGTCAGCACCGACTCTTGTGCCCCGGTGAGCTGGAACGGCAGCAGGGCGCGCAGCCGCCCGGCGAGTTGAGTGCCGGTATCGAACCGGATGCCCTTCACCTCCTCCTTGACGGTGTGGTGGCGCATCGCCAGCGCCAGCTCCAGCACGAAAAACTCCTCGAAGGCCAGTCGACGGTGAGCCGGAGTGCTCCCTCGGTCGAGGGCCTCCATCGAAAACTGCTCTACCTGGCTGCGCGCCGCAGGAGGAAAGTGGACGTCGGCGATGGCGCGGTGCATCGGCGGGAGCCCTATCTTGGTCCGTATGGAGACAGGCAGGATATCCTCCATGCCAAGGGCATAGTGGTCCAGCAGACCCTTGATGATTGTCCGGAGCTGGCGGGAGGTCAGCCCTTTGGTCTCGTGGTAGATCGGCACGATCCGCCCCACGTGCAAGGGCGTCTCCTGCTCCTCTCCCAAGACTTCGTACTGGGGAGACTCCAGACCGAGATCGGTCCACCCCTTGCGGCCAGCCGAGACGACGCCGCTCAGCATCACGCGGCATCCCGGCTTCAACTGCGCTTCCAGATAGGGTTGATTGAAGAATGCTGCATGGACCGACCCAGTCTCGTCCTCCACTGTGATTTCCAAGATGGAAAGGCGGCGCCGGGCGGCGCGTTTGAGCTTGCCGCTCTGCACGGTCCCACAGACGGTCGCGAGCGCACCGGGCGTGAGCTGTCCGATGGCGGTTACGACCGAACGGTCTTCGTAGCGCCAGGGCAGGAACCAAAGGGCATCCTCGACGGTCTTGATCCCCAACCGCTCTAAGAGTAAGGCCCGCTTGGGTCCGACCCCCTTCGCAAATTGAATGGGAATGGTCCACAGGTCGGAAATGGGGGAGACCGGGTTTGGAGCGCGAGGGGCGGCCTGCCTCGCCCCCTCGCCTCGTTCCTCGCCCCTCGCGGCACTGTCCGGCGAACGCAGCCGGCTCAGGATCGTCTGCGCCCCGACCAAACGGCGGCGGCGCTCGGCCTGATCCGGAATCTGGTCATAATCGGCAAAGAGTTGGCGGATGGTCAGCAGGTCCGATTCAACGGCGGGCGGATAGATCCTCTCGGCCAAGGCCTCGACAACCTGACGGGACACGAAGGGGCCGAGGCCCTTCACTGTCGAGAGGTGCGCGTAGGCATCGCGGCTGGCGAAATCAATGGGGCGGGCCAGGCGCTGCACGATCTGCTGCAGTCGCTCCATGAATGCAGAGGGCCCTAGGGTAGGCTTGTCAGACAAGACGCCCGTATGGTAGCATACGCAGCGTTTACAGACAATTTCGACCGTCTCGTGAGGGAAGGAGTTCGAATCGTGGCTTTTTCATGCGATCTCTGCGGTAAGCGGCATCAGAGCGGACACAACGTCAGTCATGCCAACAACAAGACCAAGCGGATCTTCGCCCCCAACCTCCAGCGGGTCAAGGCGCTGGTGAACGGCACGACCAAGCACATCCGCGTCTGCACCCGTTGCCTCCGCACCGGCCTCGTCAAGAAAGCCGTCTGATCCTGCGGGCCTTCTCGCCTACTTCATTTCCAACAGACGAATGCCCTGGCGGAGCAGCTCCGGGCTCCCCAGGAGTAGGGGCGACTGTTCGTTGTGATACTCACGCCGCGCCACCCGCTCAACCTGCGGTCGCAGGTACTCGAACAATTCCGTAAGCTCGATGCTCCGGTCTTTATTCTGATCCGCCTCGCCTTGCAGCCCCTTCAAGAAAAAATACGTCAGCAAGCCGTGGCCCTTCTGATCGTAGGTTGAGGAGACTTGATCGCCCGAACTGGCGGCTAAGACGACAGTCTTGCCCTTTGCCAGAACCGGGTTTTCCAGCGACAGCTCCATCGGTCTCATCCCCTTGGCGATGACGGACAGTCCGCCGG
>JBJTAZ010000113.1:0-2804 GCA_046091085.1 Nitrospiraceae bacterium | reverse complement strand
GCGCCCGGCGACCCGGAGGTCTGCCGGCTGCTGGCGACGCTTCATCTCAAGCAGGGGCAGCTGGCTTGCGCCAAGGCGGAATTCCAATTTCTCTCAGAAGCAGCCATGCGTGCACACGATTACGTCCTGGCGGAGAGCATGTTGCTGGAATACCTCAAAGTCGATCCGGGTTGCATCTCCCTTTGTGAACTGCTCGGCCGTCTCTACGAACAGAACGGCGATGTCCCGGCCGCTGCGGTTCAGTATGGCAAAGCCATGGAGGCGTTAATCGCCCAGCCGGATCCGGAACAGGCTACGCTCCCTTTCGAGCTCTATCAAAAAATCCTCAGTCTGAGTCCGTCGAGCCCACTCATCAACCAATATGCGGCACTGTTTCCCAACGCTGTCCCGGCTCAACCAATTAATGACGCAGAGGACTCGGGTGCGGGCGGAATGGCTGCGGCGGTTGCCGAGCAGGTCCAGCAGGCCGAACCGGCTTCAGAGCTCAAGGGGAACAGCCTGTCGTTCCGGTTTTCAGAGTCCCAGGCGGACTTTGCCACTAAGAAAGAAGCCAAGGTTGCGCAGGAGCGGGATCGCCAGGCGTCAACTCCCTCGAAAATGGTCTTTCGGTTTGCTGGGCAAGCCGAAACGCCCGCTCCAGCCGAAGTTCCGGCAGCCGCTGAGTCAGTTCAGGAGCCGGTCGGATGGGGGCAGGAAGAAGGGGCGAAGGTGCCGGCCGAGGCCGCGCCTGACTATGATGAGCAGTATCAGCTTGGCTTAGCGTATCAGCAGATGGGGCTTCCGGAACTGGCGGCAGAGGCGCTGCTGATCTCGGTCAATAGCGCCGACCACTTTGCCGACTCCTGTCGGCTGTTGGCTCTTTGCTGCAAGGAACAGGGCAGGGTGCAGGAGGCGATCGACTATCTCGAGCGGGGCCTGGCTAGCCCCAAGCCGCTTGACGGCGAGACGGCGTCGCTGCTTCGGTACGAGTTGGGTCTGCTGTATGAAGCGGGCGGACGTGTGGAGCAGGCGCTGCAAGTCTTTTCGGCTGTCCCGAGCTTTCGCGATGTGCGGGAGCACATGGCCCGGCTGTCCGACGGGCATGGGAGCAGGGCGGTGCCTTTGTCCGCGCAGGAAGTGCTTGCTGACGTCCAACCAGTGGCCGTCGGCCACCAATCTTCGGCTGACGCGTCGGCCCCACAGAAGAAAAAGCGGCGGATTTCCTACCTCTAGCGCGGGATGGCGATGAGTCTCCTCGAACACTTTGGATTGCGCGAAAGCCCCTTCTCCATCACGATCGACAGCCGGTTTTTCCACAACTCGCAGCAGCATGCAGACGCGTTGGTCCGGTTGAAATACGCGGTCGAGAATATGAAAGGCCTAGCCATGGTTGTGGGAGAGATCGGCGCTGGAAAGACCACCCTGGCCACGCGGCTGCTGGAAGAACTGGAGACCGAGGCCTATGAAGCCGCACTGCTGATCGTCATTCACGCGGCGGTGACCTCGGAATGGATGCTGCGCAAGATCGCGCTGCAGATGGGGATCGAGAATCCGGCGGAAGGAAAGACGGAACTGCTGACCCAGCTGTCACGGCGCCTGGTCGAGGTCCATGAAAGCGGAAAGAAAGCCGTGGTTCTCATCGACGAGGCTCAGATGTTGCGCAGCCAGGAACTCATGGAGGATTTTCGTGGCCTGCTGAACATCGAGGTGGACGGGCACAAGGCGGTCACGTTCGTCCTGTTCGGGCTTTCCGATTTGGATAAGGTGCTGTCCCTGGATCCGCCACTCCATCAGCGGGTCGCCATCCGCTGCCGGTTGACCGAGCTCGACGTGCCAGGGACTCAAGCCTATGTTACGCACCGGTTGGAAATCGCCGGCTGCCACAAACCGCTCTTCTCCCCCGAGTCCTTCGAAGCCATTTGCCGGTATACAAAAGGGACACCCCGCCTGATCAACGCCCTCTGCGACAATGCCTTACTGGAAGCCTACCTCCGCAAGCGGGAGCAAATCTGCGCGACCTTGATCCAGGAAGTCGCCCGCGACCTGAACCTCGCGACGTGAGGCAAGACTTCGGCTGGGTTGAGGTGCATTACGGTACGCTCAACACTGACAACCTACGGCTATGGCCGCTAAACGACTCGATTCGGAGCCTGTCGTCCCTCCAGCGCCGCCAGGACATTGTCCACGCACAGCATGCCCATGCGGACCCTCGTGCCCAGGGTGGCAGAGCCCAGATGGGGGAGGGTGGTGACTTGCGGAAGTGCCAGCAGCCCTGGGTGCACCTTGGGCTCCTCTTCATACACATCCAGCCCAGCCCCGGCTAGCCGCCCAGCGCTGAGCGCCGCCACAAGCGCTGCCTCGTCCACGATCGGCCCTCGCGAGGTATTGATCAAGACGGCCGAGGGACGCATAAGACGAAGGGCTGTCTCTCCACTCAGATGATGTGTGTCCTGCGTGAGTGGGACATGGAGTGTGATGAAATCGGATTCCCGCAGCAACGTGTCGATCGCGACAGGTTGCCAGGGCCTCAGGGAATCGGGCGGAGGGACGGATGTGCGACTTGCATAGAGGATGGTCATGTCGAAGCCGGCAGCTCGCCGTGCGACAGCTTGTCCGATCCGTCCCATGCCGATGATTCCCAATGTCTGCCCTGTCACATCCGCGCCCAGCAATTGGGTTGGGTCCCATCCCGTCCAATCCCCAGCCTGGATGAGCTGGTGCCCTTCGGTGAGGCGGCGGGCCGTTGCCAGCAGGAGAGCCCAGGTCAGGTCCGCCGTCGCATCGGTCAGGACATCCGGCGTGTTAGTGACGATGATGCTTCGCGC
>JBJTAZ010000112.1:0-5246 GCA_046091085.1 Nitrospiraceae bacterium | reverse complement strand
CCCTCCGCACTCATTTTCGTGTAGTAGCCTTTGTAACAACAGACCCAGCTCACGATCAACCCAAAACTGATGGACTTCAGAATGCCCCCGTACACATCCTTCCATTCAACGGCCGATTCAATGGAACTCCAGTAAGACCCTGCATTGACGCCCAATAGCTCGACCCCCACAAGATAGCCTCCATAGATTCCTACCACGTCGAAGATAGCGACAAGGAGGGGCACCCCGATCAGGCCCGCGACCAACTTAGGCGACACCAGGTACTGCAAGGGATTGATCGCCATCGTATCCAGCGCATCGATCTGTTCCGTGATCCGCATAATGCCGATTTCCGCAGTCATGGCCGACCCGGCGCGAGCGGTGACCATCAGCGCAGCCAATACGGGTCCTAGCTCCCGGATCATGCTCAAGGCCACGGCTGAACCCAGCGCCGCTTCCGCCCCGAACTTCCGGAGCGAGTAATAGCCTTGTAACCCTAACACCATGCCCGTGAACGCAGCCGTCAGAACAACGACAAACGACGACTTGAATCCGATGAAATGCAATTGCCTAAGAATCTGGAATGGTCGGAACGGCGGCCTCGCGAACCAGGCGATGGTGGCCGTGAGAAACAGGAGCATTCTCCCCATTTCCCCGAGCAGGAAAAGAGTGGTTCGGCCAAGACGAGCCACCGCCGCCCCTACCACGATTGCCCCTGGGAATTTTCCATCCACGCCTCCTGTGCACCACTAGCGCAAGGCATTCAGAAACTCCCCCATGAACCGCGTCAACTGGCTAGCGGCCGCCTGGCTCTGCCGACGCAACCGCAGGATGCCTGCCAGACATGACGGTCGGCTCGCTCCCTGCCATAGGCCTTGCGGCCAGGTCTTCGCCGCTAGAAACAAATTAAAGTCCAGCGGCAGGTCTTCGTCCAGCAAATCAGACACGGTACGTGCAATCACGAATGGAACTTGTCGCTCCTTCGCAGCCACGCCGATGGCGGCGCTTTCCATATCAAGCCCCGTTGCCCCTGTACCGGCAGCGGCATGCCGTTTCTCATCGGCCAGCCAGAGGACGCGGCCAACGGACACAAATCGCCCAGCCTGGACCGTCATGCCAACTCGTCGCCCAGACTCCAACGCAACCGCCTGTACCGCCTTCGAACAAGGCAGGGTCTCGTTTGGCACGACGGAGCCGGTTCCAGCCGAACCAAAACATACATCCGTGCCGATGAGGAGATCGCCAACCTGGGAAGGAGTAAGGGCACAGGCGTAGCCGGAAGAAACGGCGAGGTCTAGAGAGCAGCTGGCAAATACTTCACGCGAGGCTTCGCTAGCTTTCACGGGCCCCATGCCTGTCCGAAACACCGAGACCCAGCAAGCCCCGCGACGTCCGATCGCACAAGGCACGCCGCCGATGCGCGCCCGCTCCTCAATCAGGATCGCTCGGCTAACGGCAACTTGCTCCCATCGAGTGGCCGTAAAAATGCCAACCCGCTTCAAGAGCCCCGCTGCCTCGAGAGCGACGCCCGGCAGTAATGGACAAACCGCCGATCAGGCCTCCGCACGGAATCGTCCTGTTTCGATAGCGATTCGACGCAAGTCATCCGCCTTTGTCTGGCCATGGACGCGCAGATTCCTATACATGGCCAGTGCCCAGAGCGGAAAATACTGGCAGTACCAATGATAGCGGAGATAGAAGACCCTGGGGAAGCCTGTTCCGGTGTGACGCACCTCCTCCCAAGACCCATCCTCACGCTGGTGGCGCAGCAGGTAGTGAATCCCGCGCACGACGGTGATAGAGTTGGTCACACCGGCTGAGAGCAGGGCAAGCAGCGCCCAAGCCGTCTGCGAGGGAGTGCTGACGCCCCGGCCGGCCATCTCACGATCCGCATAGGACAGACAGGACTCGCCCCAACCTCCATCCGGGTTCTGCTTAGACTCCAACCAAGCCACGGCACGCTCGATATACGGCGCCGACATATCTTCGCCGATCATGCGCAGCCCAGCCAGCACCGACCAAGTGCCATACACATAATTGACGCCCCACCGCCCAAACCAACTTCCGTCTGGCTCCTGTTCGCGCCGCAGATAATTCAATGCGCGAACCGCCGCCGGATGCGTCCGGTCATAGCCCAAGGTCCCTAGCAACTCTAAGCACCGGCCGGCTAAATCCGCCGTACTGGGATCCAACAGCGCGCGGTGGTCCGCAAACGGAATCAGATTGAACACCATTCGGTTGTTGTCTTTATCGTACGCGCCCCAGCCTCCATCAGACCCCTGCATCGCCATGACCCACCGGTACCCACGGACCATGGCCCGTTGTTGAGCCTCTCGGTTGGCCATACGCACTTTGGCTAAGCCCATCAACACCACGGCCGAGTCGTCCACATCGGGAAACTGTTCGTTCTCGAACTGAAAATACCACCCGCCTGGCTCCGCATCCGGTGCTGAGACTTTCCAGTCCCCTACCGTCGTCGCCTGGCGAGACAGGAGCCAAGTCGCCGCCTTCGTCAGCGCTTGGTGATCCTGGGGCATCCCCGCTTCAACCAAGGCATTCAGCAAGAGCGCCGTATCCCAAACCGGGGAGTGGCATGGTTGGAGATGCAGCGTTTCCGCCTGCCCCTGCCCATCGAACACGGTGTCGTAAATTTCAAGCGCTTCGATTTCACCCAGCGCCTTGACGAGCAGAGGATGGTCGACCGCATACCCCAAGCATCGCAACGCCACCACCGAGTAGGCCATGGCCGGGTAGATCGCCCCCAGTCCGCCGCTGCCTTTCATATGATCGAGCATCCAGTCTGCAGCCTTGGCCACCGCCATTCCGCGCAACGAACGGATGGGCATGCGATCGTAAACCTTCAGCACACGATCCACCGTCACGAAAAAGTTGCGCCAGGTGAACCACACGGTATCCCTCTTGAGCGGCTGTTCATGGCGAAAACAGACCTGCTCGCGCGGCTGGAGAAACAGCTCGTCGATGCCCTGTTCCTTCGGAATCCGACACAGCGGCCGGTGCGAAAAGATGATCAAGAGCGGGATCAAGACCGCGCGGGACCAATACGACACGGCATAGAGGCTGAAGTAGAATCGCTTCGGCAACAGCACGATCTCCGGAGGCATGCTCGGGATTCCGCGCCAGTCATACTGCTCAAACAGCGCCAACGTGATTTTCGTGAAGACATTGGCCGCCACGACGCCGCCCATCCCAAGGATGGCTTCGCGTGCACGGACCATGAAGGGCTCGTCAGCCGGCACACCGGAGAGCTTGAGCGCAAAGTAGGCTTTCACCGAGGCGCTGATCTCGGGCGGCCCTCCGTAGTAAATGGGCCAGCCTCCTTCCGGAAGCTGCATCGTGCGCAAATACCGCACCGCCTTCCGTTCGCGTTCCGGGTCAACGACGTCAAGGAAGTGCCGAAGCATCACATACTCGGACGTCAAGGTCGTGTCCGCCTCGAGTTCCGCCACCCAATACCCTTCTCGGGGATGCTGACGCCCGAGAATCCACGATTGGCTCCGCCGTATTGCGTCGTCAATGGCTTCAGATTGGCCGTGAGCGGCGCTGGCGCCACGGCGAACCGGCTCGGGCGCGGCGGCGGAGTACACGTTGTGGGAAACCAAGCGCAGGACCGGACCCAGCCGCGTCCTGGCCCCAGCCTTGAGACGATCAGGGACCGACGCAAACAGACTATCGGACAGACGTGTGATTAAACTCCGAATGAGTTTCATACCTGTATGCCGTTCACCCAATGATGGAGCAAAGAAGCGAGGAAAGTGACCCCTGCTTAGCGGCAATAGGCCGGTACCGGCTGGCGACTATCATTTCCATGGGGATGATTTATAACAAATCCCCCGGAAGACTGTCAAGCAATTGAAAGCTTTTCAAGCACTTGAGTTAAAAACGCGCCGCTAGGCCGGCTCAAGTTCTGCCAATCGAACCGAGACCAACTTGGATACGCCCGGCTCTTCCATGGTGACCCCAAAGAGCGAATCGGCTACGGCCATCGTACGTTTGTTATGGGTGATCACCAGGAATTGCGCCACTTCGGCCAACTCGCGGAGTACGCCGGTGAAACGCCCGATATTTTCTTCGTCCAGCGGGGCGTCGATTTCGTCCAGAATACAGAAGGGAGTCGGCCGGATCAAAAAGCTGGCGAAAATCAGCGCCATCGCCGTCAAGGTCTTCTCCCCTCCCGAAAGCATCGTGATGCTTTTCAGCCGCTTCCCCGGTGGCTGCGCCACGATATCCACCCCCGGCTCCGAGTGCTGGCCCGCCTCGCCTTCTTCGCCGGCTTCCGGCTCGACCAGCAATAATTCGGCGCGGCCGCCTGGGAAAAATCGCGCAAAGACCTCTCCGAACTTCTGCTGTAACTCATTGAACGTTTCCAGGAACATTTGCTTGGTCGTGCGGTTGATGCGGCTGATGATTTCCTTCAACGCCGCGATCGACTGGGCCAGGTCTTCCTCCTGCGCCGTGAGGAATGTGTGCCGCTCTTCCAGCTCACGGTGTTCGTCAATCGCCGCCAGGTTGATCGCACCCATGCGGTCGAGCCGATCGCGAATCTTCTGCAGCTTCTCGCGCAGGTCCTGAGCCGCCAAAGCCTCGGCATCCGGCCCCGACTCCTGCCCTTCCAAGGCCAACGCCGGCTCCGGAGGCGGCTCTTGCGTCAAAGCCGCTTCAACCGAGAGTTGATAGGTCCCGGTCAACGTCCCCTCCAGCGCGGCCAACTGCGTGGTCAGTTCGGCTCGTCGCACCTCGAGCGCCATTCTGGCTTCACGGCTTGCCGCCACAGCGGCGCGCACCCCGTCGAGGGAGATCTCCAAGCTCCGCGCCTGCTCGGCATCCTGGGCCTGAATCTCTTGCGCTCGCATCAATTCCTGGCGAACATGAGCAGCTTGCCCCTCATGCTCCCGGCAGAGCGCCTCTTGCTGCTGCCGGATGTCCTGGCTCCGTTGCCAGGCATCGGACAGGGCCGCGACCTGCTGCTCCAAACTGGCAATCCGCAGGCCACGCGCCTGATCTTCCCCGGCAAGCCGGGCCGCGTCTGCCTCGCAATGGGCATGCTGCGAACGGGTTGCGGCCGCCGCCAGGCGGGCCTCTAGCATCCGCTGCTGCAGCGCCTGACTTTCTTCATCCACGAGCCGGCGAATGTGACTCCGCTGCTCGAGATTGGCCTCCTGCGTCGCTTTTCGCTCGTCAAGCTGCGCCAGCCTTGTCCGAATGGCCTGCAGCTCCGCCTCCACGCTCACCCGTTCCCGCTCTTCGGC
>JBJTAZ010000111.1:0-11245 GCA_046091085.1 Nitrospiraceae bacterium | reverse complement strand
GCCGAGGGCCATAGGGGCTAACTCAAGCCGAGCGACGGCTTCGAGAAATCCTTCGCCAGGGCGATTTCAAGTTCGTCCAGTGGAGAGAGCCCGCGATACCGCACATGGGCCGCCCAAGACGGAGGCCGACGCACGGACTCGAAGATGACCCGGAGGAGTTCCGGCTTGACCAGCCGTTCCCACTCCTGAACCCAGGCATGGTTATCCAATTCGCCCTCATAGTCGTCGGGAAACGACGCCTCGAGGCTGAAGCGAAGGTTGAAGCGTTTCTCTTCCTGGAGCATCGTACCTCCAAGTCTGGGGCCTCACCGTCGTTGCGGTAGGCGGCGTGAGGCCCTATAATAGCATTCACGAGTTTTAACAGGGGAGAGAAACGATGCCGATTTTTGAATATGTCTGTCGGGAGAGCCAGCATCACATCGAGATGAACGTCCAGGGTTCCACCGTCCCTGCCTGTCCGTCCTGCAAGGCGACGAGGCTGGAGAAGCAGATTTCCGGCTTTGCCGTGGGCGCGACCGGCGTACCTTCTTCCGGCGGCAGCGGCCAAGGCGGGTGCGGGTCTTGCGGCGATCCGCGCGGCCCAGGCGCCTGCTCCATGAACTAGATGAGCGACGCCAACGAGCAAGCGGTTCGACAGGCTATTGCGACCCTCTCGCAATCGGATCCCATCCCGAAACTGCTCCCGCAAGTGAAGCTGGGGAAAATGAAGCCGACCGATGCGGGCCTCAAGGCCATCACGGAGGCTTGGCTGAGCACCTACCAAAAAGTCATCGAGACGGGCCAGGCATTCGACGCGACGATGCTGCGCCGGCTCGATCCAACGCCCCGCCTGGCATTGCTCATCGAGGCAGGGGTATTGACGGATGACCATGCAGCGGTGCCGTCGCTCCGCAAGACGTTCGAACGGGCGCTGACCGGCGCCAAGTAGGCATGCCTCAGCGAATATCGGCTGCTGTGGCGATCGTGGGTCTGGCGTTCGTCGTTCCAACAATCCTCTTCGCCCAAGATGTCAGCGGGGCGCGGCCGCTCCTCGTGGTCGAACGAGACAAACTCCAGTCCATTCTCTCGTCCGGCACCCATCTCCTCGTTGACACCCACGCCATCGAACACTTTCTGGATGAACTGGACGGAGCGCCGCCCGATTGGGCGGCGGTGTACGGGCAGGGGCACCACGATCCGGGGCATGACGATCGACTGTTTGCGTTGAATCGAGAGCGCGACGCCAGGCGGGCAGGGCGGCCGGCGCTCCAGAGGCGGGTCACGTTTCTCTGGCCGGGCGAATTGTCCGGTTACGATCCGAAGACCGGCGGATTCAGCGTGGCGCTCGGTCCGAAATTCAATCCGACCAAGTGGGGCGTCGTGCGATTCAAGGCGGAGAATCTTCCGTCGAACCTGACGGCGATTCCCAATCCCAGTTTACGGGAAACCCTGCGTCGTCGGTTCGAGAAGGGGCAGAAGATCGAGATCGAAGTGGCCATGACCGGCCGGTTGATACCGGAGGAGTCGCTGGTCTACGACTTCTCGCATGAGGAAGAGGGTAAGGGTCTGATCATGCCGGTGGTGCGGATCGAACGAGTGGATTTCCTATCGCTTCGCTAAAGGCAGAGTCACGATACATCTTTGGCGCAGCGGAAGCCGGTGCCGCTGGGATGTTCGTCCGGGTACCCGTAGTCGCGGTCGGCCGTCCGCAAGCTCCTGGCCGGTTTCAGCCAGGATCCGCCGCGTACGACTTTCAGCAGAACGCCGTTGGGTCCCTTGGGATCTGTGGATGGCGCTTTCAGATAGTAGTAAGGCTCGAACCAGTCCTGGACCCACTCCGAGGCGTTGCCGGCCATGTCCAGGAGCCCGTAGGGGCTGGCTCCTTCCGGGAAACTGCCGACCGGTAGCGTCAACACTTCTCCTCTGAGGCCTCGCTCTTTCGATATACGCGCGCCCTCGCCCGTCACCCAGAACGCTTTCCACTCAGCCCCGTCTTTGAATTCGACGGTGCGGCCGGCCCAGTAGCTGGCGCTGTTGGCCCGTGTCCAGTCCCATTCGTTGCCCCAGGGATAGCGGCGCCCCTCCGTGCCCCGTGCCGCCTTTTCCCATTCCGCTTCGGTCGGGAGGCGCTTGCCGGCCCACTGGCAATAAGCGGCCGCATCGTGCCACGAGACGTTCACCACCGGATGCAGCCGGCTATCGGGGATCGGTTTGCCGTGCGCCCAGAGCGTGACATCCGGGTCCAGATTAGCCGGAGCCTGGCGGCTCGTAGCTGCGACGAACGATTCATAGTCGGCATTGGCCACTTCGTACCGATCCATCCAGAAGGCGCTGACGAACACGGTCCGCTGTGGTCGTTCATCCGAGAAGCTGTCGCCGCCTTCCGGACTGCCCATCAGGAAGGGACCGGCGGGAATCAGGACCATGGGGCCTTGGTGGAGTGGGGACGAGAGCGACTGGCAGGCCGTCAGACTGAACCAGGCGAGGGCCGCCATGACGAGCCGGCTCGTCATGGTCTGGGCTTCTTCACGCCGCAGGCGCGGGCAATGCCGTCGCGGTAACGGAGCCAGAGGGTCAGCGTGGTCTTGAGAGCGGCGAACACCGCCCGCTGTTGCACGGCCGTCACCGCTGAGCTGAGGACGATGTCGTAGGCATCGTGCCTGTGTCCCGCTTCGACCAACTGGTGAGCGCGGGTGAGGTCCATGGCGGCAGGGGCGACGCCATAGTGGCGAACCAACGGATGCTGGGCGATATGGGTCTCGACGTCAGCCGGCGCTTTTGACTCGGAGGGATGGAGCAGTTCCTGCCGGTCGTTGACGCTGCCTTCCACAAAGACCGTCAGAGCCGAAGCTCCGATCAACCAGTCACGATTACGGGATACGCGATCCAGCCAGTTCCGATAGGCTCGGCTGGCCTGCAGTAAGCGCACCGACTCGAAGTCTTTGGCGGAAAATCCCAAGCCTTCCATCATCATCAGGAAGAGGTCAGGATGGGAGCGGCCCAGCGAGAGGCCGCCCGTGTCCTCTTCGTAAATGTTCTTCGCCAGCAGGCTCCGGACCTGAGCCGGAGGATTCTGGCCGTGGATGCGGGCGAGGAAGACGGGAAAGTCCCGGACGTAGACGGCATATTCCTGCTGAAAATGTATCCGCAGCTGTTCCCTGGTCGCATGGCCTTCGCTGAAATGGGGCCAGGCCCAATGGTGTTTGCGGTCCAGGACGCTCAGCAGTTGCTCGCGGAACCGATCGGGGGATAGAGAGGTGTTAGTCATGGACGGCCAGCCTTGCTTTCGTCTGAGCCCCTGTCTAGAATCCAGCTTGTGTGCGTGGTGCCGTGCGCGCGATGGTGGTGAGGTCCTGTGCATGAATCCATTGACGATCCAAAATCCGGACGAGATCCTCAACCTCCTGGCCGATGTCTCCCTGCGCGGCAAGGGGTTTACCACCGACTGTCTGTTGGACTACGTCCTCGAAGAAGGATTCACCGAGCCCATCTATCTGAACGCCGCCGGCGAAGACCCTGACGCCTTCTACAAGGATCAGCCGAATGCCTGGGCGACCTATCAGGTGCGGGAGTGGAAGCGAGTCCTGACCGTTTCAGGGGGAGCGGGGAAAGACCGTCGCGTTCAGATCACCGAGACTCCGTAGTGTCCTTGCCCTGACTGCCTTCTCTGCTCCCACGTCCCTGTTCCGAGTGTACGGCGTCTGGTCGGCAAAAGACAATCGGCCCGCAGTCGAACGGAGAGGGGTCTTGCGCACCAACATGATGACGGCGCTTGTAGGCCTGACCGTCGCGGGTATCTTCCTGCTGTCTCTGACTGCCTGCTGGCCGGTGATCAATGATGTGGAGACCGGCAAGACGCCGGAATATCCGGACCTGCTCCCGCGTACCTACGAGGCCAAGCCCGAGTTGGTCTTCGATGCGGCGCTTCATGCGATTCATCGTCTCCCACGTTGGGCGTTGGTCTCCCATCGGCCCGAGTCGGGAGAGATTCGCGCCGAGGCGACGAGCCGGCTCTTCCGCTTTGTGGACGACGTGACCATCACGGTGCGGGGCGAAGGAGGTAAGGCGATCGTCTCTGTCCGTTCACACTCACGTGTTGGAAAAGGGGACTTTGGGCAAAACGCTCGCAACATCCTGGCCTTCTTCGAGGAGCTGGATGCCCAACTGCAACGTCCCTCCGAGCATCGGTAGCGAGCGAACCCGATGGACTTGGTCAGACTGATCGAGCCGCAGGACGAGGGTGAGCTGGCCCTGATCAAGAGCCTGCTGGATGGCAACGGTTTCCGTTATTTCGTCAAGAATGAGCACTTCGGCAGCCTCTATCCGGGCTTCCCCTTGCCGTTCAATCGGCGTGAGGTGATGGTGCACGAATCGGAACTGGGGCGGGCGGAGACGCTTTTGGGGCAGTTGACGCTGCAACGAGGTTTCGACGAGGCGGGCTGACGGTCACTGGTAATACCAGCCGCTCACGAGGGTATCTTCTTCGAAGTAGAGGTACCGGTGTTTAATGGTGGCCGCATCCTTCCAGTCTTCGAAAATCCATTCTTCCCGGCGAGTGCCGTCTTTCGTAAAGCTGACGTTGATCGTATAGGGCGAGCCCCAGGCCTTGAGGACCTGTTGCTTCGTCATCCCGATCATGACCTGCTTGTTCTGGATGTGCTTCTCGAACGTCGGGTCCAGATAACCGGGCAGGTAGCGCCAGGTCAGCATGAGCAGGAAGAGCACGGCCAAGCCCGTGTAGATCCCAGCCCGGACCGGCTTTCGGCAGAGAAAGGGTGTGGAGTCGGAAGGAACCGGTTCGGACGCTTCTTGAGGCGCAGAGACGTTGGGAGCGGTGAGGCTTACCGGCGCGGGCGTTGCGTGAGTCTGGCTGTGCGGCTGGGTCATCACGATGCGCAGTCTAACAGCCGCCAGAAAGAGGCGTCAAGCCGGCCGAGCGCGTGGAGTCAGCATGTTCGTTGAGGTCGAAAGCAATCCGAACTGCGAGCAGTCGGTCTTCGCCCGGTTCAAAGAGGCGGGACCGGCGAGGAAGGTGACGCAGGTCAGGAGCTACGAGCGAAGCGCGGAGGGTGATTGGTGCTGGGTGACCGGCTTGACGGATGATCCGGAGCGTCCGCTCTGTCCGGCCCATGCGCAATTGGTCGAGGACTCAGGGGCCGGCTTGGCCTATCTGGTCTACGGGGGCCTCTGGGGCGTCCGATTGAAACAGGTGGCGCTCACCGAAGAATGGAGCGTGGACAGCCGCAATCAATGGGGCGAACCCTACCTCTTACTGGCGGAGGCCAAAGACCTGCGGTTTGAAGAAGACACCTCTCGGCCTGTCTAGTCCGCGTACTTGGGCAGCGGTCCGTTCGTGGTCGGTGGAGGCGGCGGCGTCCGGTTGGTGAATTCCCGTGAAAAGGGGTTCAGGATCGGTTCGTGCGTGAGCCGCTGACGTTGTTTGACGAGTTGGATGCTTTGCGCGCTGATTTCCATCCGGTCGATCGGAGCCTTGAGCGTCAGGAACTCCGGGAGACCCTGCAGCGTAAAGAGCTGGAAAGCCAGGGTCCAGTCGAGCCGTTCTCTGGCTTGCTCACGCACGATGAGGCGCGCATCGGGAGAGGGCTGGCCCTTGAAGACCAGCACCCAGATGTTGGAGCGAAATGCCGGCGCCGTCGGCTCGATCGGCGGGTGGAACTCGGGAACCAGCGAGGGAATCCGCTCGATCGGCACAGCCGGGGAGAACTCGACATCCACCAGGCTTACGTACAGCGGCGGCGAGTCCGAGCTGTCGTTCATGTCCGTGACGTAGCCGAAGGAATACCGGACATCCACCCCGTCCCGCTTGTAGGTGTAGACATCCTCGCCGTTCTGCGGAGCCACCAGCTTCTTGTAGAACTTTTCCCAGTCCGAAAAGGTGTAATAGTTGAACACACGGAGGGCGGCCTTCCTGTCCCTGACGGCTTGGGGTGGGCCCAACTTGGTGCGAAGTTCGACTTGAGAAAGGCCCAGGTAGCCGTCTTCGAAGACGGCGCCGGCCAGCAGGTGACTCGGACTGATCAAGGGCCAGGCGAATCCCAACGCCAGTAGGGCGAGTACACGCAGGGCTAACCGTGCAAGGGACGGAATGGAGAAGAGGGGGGAGCCAAGGTTCGGTGCAATCAAAGAGGTCCTCAACTGTGGCGCATCCTATCCGCGGGTCTGTTCCTTGTCAAGGCAGGCCAAGCGCGGCCAGGCGCGTCTTGCGCGGTTTCTGGCAATCCAGTATAGTGGGAAATCTTTAGTATCCAGGCCATCTTATGACCATATAGGCAGGGACCAATGGGACAGGAACTCAGTCAAGCGCCAGCCCTCAGGCAGATCATGGAGCGCCGCATCGCCGTCATTGACGGGGCGATGGGCACGATGATCCAGACGCACAAGTTGGATGAGGCGGCGTTTCGCGGACAGCAATTTGCCAAACATGCCCATGACGTGAAGGGTTGCAACGATTTGCTCTGCATCACGCAGCCGGAGATCGTGGCCGGCATTCACCGCCAGTTTCTGGAGGCGGGCGCCGACATCATCGAAACCAATACGTTCAATTCCACCTCCATCTCGATGGCGGATTACAAGCTGGAAGCCCTGGCCTATGACTTGAATCTGGCCGGCGCCAGGGTGGCTCGCCAGGCCGTTGCCACGGTGATGGCGACAACTCCGGATCGCCCGCGCTTCGTGGCCGGGGCGGTCGGGCCCACCAACCGCACCGCCTCCATGTCCCCCGACGTGAACAACGCCGCATTTCGGGCGGTTACCTACGATCAACTGGTGGAGGCCTACACCGAACAGGTCCGCGGCCTGATGGACGGGGGCGTAGACCTGCTCCTGTGCGAAACGGTCTTCGACACGCTGAACCTCAAGGCCGCCCTGTTCGCGATCGATCAGTATTTCGAGCAATCGGGGCGGCGCGTGCCGGTGATGGTGTCGGTGACAATTACGGACCGGAGCGGGCGCACGCTGTCCGGGCAGACGGTCGAAGCCTTCTGGAACTCCATCGCCCACATGCCGCTCTTCAGCGTGGGGATCAACTGCGCGCTTGGCGCCAAGGACATGCGTCCCTACATCGAGGAGCTGGCCAGGATCGCGCCGGTCCCCGTCAGTTGTTATCCCAACGCCGGCTTGCCCAACGCCTTCGGCGGCTTCGACGAGACGCCGCAGATCATGGGCGGCGATTTGCGGGACTTTGCCTTGCAGGGCTGGGTGAATATCGTGGGCGGCTGCTGCGGGACGACTCCGGCTCATATCCGGGCCATCGCCGAGTCCGTCCGGGACTGTCCGCCCCATGTGCCGCCAAAGCCTGAGCCCTACACCCGCCTGAGCGGGCTAGAGCCGCTGACGATCCGGCCGGACATGAACTTCATCAACATCGGCGAGCGGACCAATGTGACCGGCTCCCCCCAGTTCTCCAAGTTGATCCTGGGCGGACAATACGAAGAGGCGCTGAGCGTTGCCCGACAGCAGGTGGACGGCGGTGCGCAGGTCAT
The DNA here is from genome assembly GCA_046091085.1 of Nitrospiraceae bacterium. Classification (GTDB taxonomy): domain Bacteria; phylum Nitrospirota; class Nitrospiria; order Nitrospirales; family Nitrospiraceae; genus SYGV01. The sequence goes on along the minus strand of JBJTAZ010000111.1, from coordinate 3,764 downwards.
CGATGTGAACGTAGACGAGGGCATGCTCGACTCGAAGGCGGTCATGGAGAAGTTTCTCCACCTGATCGCCTCGGAGCCGGACATCGCCAGCGTGCCAATCATGATCGACAGTTCCAAATGGTCGGTCATCGAATCGGGACTCAAGTGCGTGCAGGGCAAGGCGGTGGTGAACTCGATCAGCCTGAAGGAGGGGGAAGAGGCGTTTCTCCGCCAGGCGCGCCTGGTCCGGCGGTACGGGGCGGCGGTCGGCGTCATGGCCTTCGACGAAGTCGGGCAGGCGGACACCTTGGAGCGCAAGGTCGAGATCTGTACCCGTGCCTACCGGCTATTGACGAAGCGTGTCGGCTTTCCGCCGCAGGACATCATCTTCGATCCGAACATCCTGACCGTGGCCACTGGCATCGAGGAGCACAATAACTATGCCGTGAATTTCCTCGAAGCGACCAGGCGGATCAAGACGACACTCCCGCATTGCAAGGTGAGCGGCGGCGTGAGCAATATTTCCTTCTCCTTCCGCGGCAACAACATCGTACGCGAAGCCATGCACTCGGCCTTCCTCTACCACGCGATCAAGGCTGGGTTGGACATGGGCATCGTCAATGCCGGGCAGTTGGCCGTCTACGAGGAGATTCCCAAGGACCTGCTGGAACTGGTCGAAGACGTCTTGTTGAACCGGCGTCCCGACGCCACGGAGCGGCTGGTGACCTTTGCGGAGTCGGTCAAGCAAAAGGGCAAGGCTGTGGTGGAGGAGGACGCCTGGCGGAAGGGCACCGTCGAAGAGCGGCTGTCTCATGCGCTGGTGAAGGGGATCGTCGAATACATCGAGACGGACGTGGAGGAGGCGCGGCAGAAACACGATCGGCCCCTGCACGTCATCGAAGGGCCGCTGATGGCCGGTATGAACGTCGTCGGCGACCTCTTCGGGGCCGGCAAGATGTTTCTGCCCCAGGTGGTCAAGAGCGCCCGCGTCATGAAGAAGGCCGTGGCCTATCTGCTGCCGTTCATGGAAGCCGAGAAGGCGAAGCTGGGCAGTTACCAGGCCCAGGGCAAGGTGTTGCTGGCGACGGTGAAGGGAGACGTGCACGACATCGGCAAAAATATCGTCGGCGTGGTGCTGGGCTGCAACGGGTATGAGATCACCGATCTCGGCGTCATGGTGCCCAGCGAGAAGATTCTCCGGACCGCTCGCGAGTTGAAGGTGGACATGATCGGCTTGAGCGGCCTGATCACCCCCTCGTTGGACGAAATGGTCCACGTGGCGGGCGAGATGGCCCGCGAAGGGTTCGACGTGCCGCTGCTCATCGGCGGGGCCACGACGAGCAAGGCCCATACGGCGGTCAAGATCGCGCCGGCCTATGCGCAGGCGGTGGTGCATGTCCTGGATGCGTCCCGCGCGGTCGGGGTCGTGAGCCAGTTGATCAGCCGGGACAATCGGGCGGCCTTCGTCGAAAAGACCAGAACGGAGCAGGAGCAGATCCGCCGGGCGCACCAGTCCAAAACGGCGAAGCCGCTGCTGACGTTGGAGCAGGCACGGAAGGGAGGCCCCTCGTTCGACTGGCCGACCGTGGACCGGCCCATCCCGTCGTTCCTCGGCGCGCGGGTGCTGGAGGCCTTTCCGTTGGAACAGTTGGTGCCGTTCATCGACTGGTCGCCGTTTTTCCACGCCTGGGAGCTGCGCGGCCACTATCCGCAAATTCTGGAGGATGCAACGGTCGGCAGCAAGGCCAAGGAGTTGTTCGCGGACGCCCAGCAGCTGCTCAAAAAGATCGTGGCGGGCCGGTGGCTCCAGGCCAGAGGGGTGTACGGGTTCTTTCCTGCCAACTCGGTGGGCGACGACATTGAGGTCTATGCGGACGACACGCGTCGAGTCGTGCGAACGGTCTTTCACACGCTCCGCCAGCAGAGCGAAAAGCCGGCGGATCAATGCAATCTGGCCCTCGCCGATTTTATTACCCCCAAGTCCACCGGATTGCCCGACTATCTGGGCGCCTTTGCCGTGACCACGGGGTTCGGCCTGGACCGTGTGTGTGCGCGATTCGAGAAGGACCACGACGACTACCAGTCGATCATGGCTAAGGCCCTGGCCGACCGGCTGGCTGAGGCCTTTGCGGAATGTCTGCACAAACGGGTTCGGGACGAGTGGGGCTACGGCCAGGCCGAGCAGCTCTCGAACGAGGAGTTGATCAAGGAACGGTATCGCGGCATCCGTCCCGCCCCTGGCTATCCGGCCTGTCCGGACCATACGGAGAAGCGGCGGCTGTTCGATCTGTTGCACGTTGAGCAGCAGGCGGGGATCACGCTTACGGAGAGTTTCGCTATGGCTCCAGCCAGTTCGGTGAGCGGGCTGTATTTCGCCCATCCCGAGTCCAAATACTTTGCCGTCGGGAAGATCGGGCGCGACCAGGTCGCGGACTATGCCGGGCGCAAGCAGATGGACGTGCGAGAGATCGAACGGTGGCTGTCGCCCAATTTGAACTACGATCCGAGGGAAGTCGCAGGATCATGAGTCCTGCGGAGGCAGGGGTGCGCTCCGCAGGGTCTCAGGGAGCGATGATCAGGCGGACACGGCGGCCTGGTCGGTCTCGGTCTCGGACTCGGCGATTCGGTCGGTCACGGCCGACTTGAGGGCCGATTCAATCCAACCATACCGCTCTTCGGCCCAGGCGTTGAACGCATCGGCGTCGGGGAACACGAGGTCCCAGGCTCGCGCGGCGTCGAGGAGGAGCAATTGATGCGGCCGGTTCTCGCCGGGGAAGTAGACGACCAGCACGGCGGAATTGCCGATCAGGCTGATGTCGGTGAAGACGTGGATCATCGCGGAGGCAGGCAGGTCCACCGCCCGCGTCGCGGCTTCCACGATCGGGTTGTAGACTCGCTGCAGAAATAACGAAATGGATTCGTAAGGCGACTTTGATTCGTGCAGCCGGGGATTCGGGGCCTCTCCGAACAGGTTGTCGGTGAAGTAGGCGGCGGCTTCCCAGGACGGCATCGAGCCGTTGGACATTTGCGATTCGCAGAGATACGCGAGCCAGTTGCGGGACGCTTGCGGGGCCACACACGTTGACATGGCACACTCCTTCGCTCTTAGGCGAGCGGTACGTGACGTTGCGTTGACGTTGACCGGATTCAGTGCCTGGCGGGGCGAACCCTGAGGACTCACCGGCGTGAACAGGGCAGAGCATAAGGCGGTAGAGGGGTAAAAGTCAATGTACCACTTGACCCGATTTTCCCTCAAGGAGATGGCCGAGTGCGGAGCGGCGCTCCGCACCATCGGGGACGGCGCGCAGAGTTTGGAGGAAACGGCCGGGCGGATCGTCCGCTACCTCTATGAGCGTCTCGGCGAGGAGGAGACGGATGAAAAGGCCTGTGTCCTCGTGCGCCTGTTCAAGACGCATCTGTTCGGCGGGCTCGATGAAGAACTCCAGCGCTATGCCAAGAGTCTGCTGGGGACGAGGCCTGCGGCGCCAAGCATGCCCTGCTTCACCTTGATGGCCACGGCCGGTCTCTTGCCGGAATGGAACGACCGGCATCAATCCAAGCGCTTCAAAGCCATTCCGATCGCCGACCGACAGTTTGTCGCCCAGTTCCCGATGTTTTCCCAGCTCATGACCCAGTTCGGCGTGGAACTCGGGTCGCTGTTGGCGTCGCGCACGGAATTGCTGCTGGATCAGCAGGAAACCAGCTACAAAGTCTTCCACGTTACGGAGGCGGTAGGCAGTCCCGATGTGCCGGGGCCGGCGCTGTGTGTGGTCCCATACGGCGTG
>JBJTAZ010000110.1:0-4860 GCA_046091085.1 Nitrospiraceae bacterium | reverse complement strand
CCGTCACCTTTGTCACCGGACACGAGGACCCGGCCAAAGGCGTCGAGACACTGGAATGGCCACGCCTTGCCGCAAGCCACGGCACGCTGGTCTTTCTGATGGGGATGAAGAATCTGCCGACCATCGTTGAACGCCTGCTGGCCGAAGGTAAATCGATCGAGACGCCGGTGGCCTTGATCCGATGGGGCACCAGGTCCGATCAGCAAACCCTCGTGGGCACGTTGAAGACCATCGTCGCCCAAGCTCAAGCGGCGGCCTTGGAGCCCCCGACTGTCATTGTTGTCGGCGAAGTGGTGCGGCTTCGTGAGCAGTTGAATTGGTTTGAAACCAAGCCCCTGTTCGGCAAGCGCATTCTCGTCACCAGGGCCAAAGAACAAGCGGGGGAATTGACCCAACTCCTGCGAGCCTACGGGGCGGACCCGGTCGAATGCCCAACCATTCAGATCGTCTCACCAGACTCCTGGGAGGAACTCGACGGAGCGGTGGCGCGACTCGCCCAATTCCAATGGCTGCTGTTCACCAGCGTCAATGGCATCCGCCCCTTCATGGAACGACTGAGCGGGCAGGGCCTGGACAGCCGCGCATTATCGGGTATCCGGATCGGCTGCATCGGGCCGCGCACCGCCCAAGAGCTGGCCCGTTACGGGTTGCGTGCCGACCTGATTCCATCGACTTTCCAGGCTGAAGGGCTGGTCGAGGCCCTACAGGCATCAGGGGTCTCAGGGAAACGGGTGCTGATTCCCCGTGCGGCGGTCGCGCGCGAACTCCTGCCGGAGCAATTGCGCGCGCTTGGCGCGGAGGTGTCGGTGGTGACCGCCTATCAGACGGTCTCTCCCCCGGCGGACCGAGCTTGGCTGAAGGAACTCCTCCGGCAAGGCGCGATCCACACAATCACGTTCGCCAGCTCGTCTACGGTTCGGAATTTTTCTCAGTTCTTTGACAGCCGACAAGAGATGCAGTCGCTGACAGCCGGAACCGCCGTTGCCTGCATCGGCCCTATCACCGCTCAAACCGCGGCAGATATGGGAATACCGGCAACGATCACGGCAGACGCCAACACCATCCCGGCTTTGGTGCAAGCGATTCTCAAGCATTCGGCAAGTCCGGCCATGGCCGCCCCGTAGCACGAGCGGTCGGTGAGAGGGAACATGGTCAACGAGTCTATCATTCACCGCAGTCATCATTAGCCAACGGAGGGTCTCATGGTTCCTGTGAAGTCATTTATGGTGCCGAAGGACAAGTTCATTACGGTGGACCGGGATACGGATGTGCGGAAGGCGGCTCAGGTCATGCGCGACCGCGACATCGGCAGCGTCTTCATCACACGCGACAAGGACATCATCGGCATCCTCACCGATACGGACTTGGTGCGGCGCGTGGTCGCGGTGGGGGCGGATGCCGCCAAGACCCCCGTCGAGCAGATCATGTCGGCGCCGATCCTGACGATCGAGGAAACCAAAACCATCCTGGACGCCAACGACATGATGGCCACGCACCATCTGCGCCATCTCGGCGTGACAAGGAACGGGGCGCTCGTGGGCATGATTTCCGTCCGCGATCTGGTCGTGTTCCTGACCAACCTGCCCAGAAAGTAGGATCGAGCATGGCGTTTCCCTATCAACGACTGAGGCGCTTGCGCCAAAGCGAACCCCTTCGCCGGATGGTCAGAGAGACGAGCCTGACGCCCGCCGACCTGATCTATCCCCTGTTCGTCATGAACGGCCATGATCAGCGGCAGCCGATTGCGTCCATGCCCGGCCAGTTCCGCCTGTCGGTGGATGGGGTGGTCAAAGAGGCGGCCGATGCGCAACGGCTCGGCATTCCGGCCGTGATTCTGTTCGGCATTCCGGACAAGAAGGACGAGCGGGGCTCCGGCGCCTACGACCCGGACGGCATTGTGCAACGAGCGGTCAAGACCCTCAAGGACCAGGTGCCTGGGCTCGTCATCATCACGGACGTCTGCATCGACGAATACACGTCCCACGGACACTGTGGCTTGGTGAAAGACGGGCGCATCCTGAACGATGAAACCGTGGATTGCCTGCGAGCCATGGCCCTCACCCACGCTCAAGCCGGCGTGGATATGCTGGCCCCATCCGACATGATGGACGGGCGCGTCGGCGCCATCCGCGACGAATTGGATCGCGGAGGGTTCAGCGACCTGCCGATCATGGCCTACAGCGCCAAGTTCGCCTCCTGTTTCTACGCCCCCTTTCGCGAGGCGGCCGACTCCAGCCCTGCCTTCGGCGATCGCCAATCCTATCAGATGGATCCGGCCAACGCCCGAGAAGCCCTCCGGGAAATCGATTTGGACATCGAGGAGGGAGCGGACATCATCATGGTCAAGCCCGCGCTGCCGTTTCTGGACATCATTGCCGCCGCAAGAGACCGGATCGACCATCCCATCGCCGCCTACCAAGTCAGCGGGGAGTACAGCATGATCAAGGCGGCGGCCCAGGCCGGCTGGCTCGACGAAACCCGCGCCATGCAGGAATCCCTTCTCTCGATCAAGCGTGCCGGCGCAGATATGATTTTGACCTACTTTGCGAAAGACGCAGCCCGGAAGCTCCAAGGCTGATACAATGAAGATCACCAGGGGCCTCGAGGCGCATTCACGATCCCCATATCCCGTATTGACGATCGGGAATTTCGACGGCCAGCATCGGGGACATCAAACCTTGCTGCAGACCGTGGTAAAGACCGCCGCCGATGCCGGCGGCACTCCGATGGTGCTGACCTTCGACCCGCACCCCATCACCGTCCTGAAACCCGGCATCGACCTCCGGCTTCTGACCTCCCCGGAAGAGAAGCTCGCCCGTTTTCAAGAAGCCGGCATCGAGGAAGTCCTCTTCCTCACGTTCAACGCCGCCCTGGCGGCGCTGGCACCGGAAGAATTTGTGTCACGCGTGCTCGGGGAGGGAATCGGAGTCAAAGAGCTGTTCGTCGGCCAACACTTTGCGTTTGGAAAGGGGCGGGCGGGGCGGATGGACGACCTGCTCCGCCTTGGCCCCAGCGCCGGGTTTCGCGTTCATGCAGTCTCGCCCACGGTGGTGGACGGGGAAGTGGTCAGTTCCACGAGGATCAGGCATCTGGTGCAATCCGGGGACCTGCGCGCCGCCGCCCGATGCCTGGGACGCCCCTATGGATTTCATGGGACGGTGGTCGCTGGCGCACAGCGAGGCCAGGCCCTGGGCTGGCCGACCGCCAACCTTCGGCTACCGCAAGGCCGCGTGTCCCCGCCGGACGGAGTCTATGCCACGATCGCGCTTTGGCAGGGGAACAAACTTGCCTCCGCCTCCTACATCGGCACACGCCCGACCTTCGATGCTGGGGAGCGACTGTTAGAGGTTCATCTTCTGGACCGCCAAATCCAATTGTACGGTCAGGAGATCCGGGTCGAATTCATTGAACGGATCAGAGGCGATCTGCGCTTCGATACGGCAGAAAATTTATCCGCCCGCATCGAATTGGACGTGCGGCTGGCCAGGGAAGCGCTGGCCAGTTTGCCGCAGCCCATGGCGCAAGCCTAGCAAAGACGATTATTCCATGCACCGCCCCGCCGAGACAGACACGAAAATCAGTTCCCTGGCTCAACTCGTCGCCAGGCAGGCCAAGGCCACAGGCCTCATCAAGTCGGGCCAGAGGATCCTCGTTTCGGTCTCCGGGGGGCCAGATTCCGTCGCGCTCCTCGCCGTCTTGAACGAGTTGGCGCCAGCCCTACGCCTGACGTTGCATGCCGCCCACATCAATTACGGGCTCCGCGGGGAAGAATCAGAAGAAGATGCCCGGTTCGTTGCCCGGCTCTGCGATCGCTTCGGGATCGCCCTCCACGACGCACGCGTGGACATCGCGCAACGAGGAATTACCGACCGCCGCTCATCGATCCAGGAACGAGCCAGGGAGGTGCGATACCTGGTTTTGGAACGACAGTGCCTGACGGTGGGGGCGGACAGGATCGCCCTCGGTCATCAAGCCGACGACCAGGCCGAAACCTTGCTGATGTGGATGTTGCGCGGCGCCGGCACCTCGGGAATGGCCGGAATCCCGCCGATTCGTGAAGACCTCTTCATTCGTCCACTCCTTGGCATTTCCCGCGACACCATCCTAGCGTACCTGCAAAGCCGCGGATTGCCCTTTCGACTCGACTCGAGCAATGCGACATCTATTTATCGACGGAACCAAATCCGCCACGAATTGCTGCCGGCCCTGAAACGGTTCAACCCATCGGTTGTCGCGGGTTTGGCACGCCAGGCGGACATTCTCCGCGAAGAAAATGCCTACTTGCACCAATTGGCCTGCGATGCCGCGGCTAGGCTGGCACAATCAAGCGATCAGGGGGTACTGGTCGACCGAACCGGTCTGTTGGCACTCCCTCTGACGCTCCAACGGCGTGTCCTCCGCATTCTCGTACAGCGCCTGCATCCGCGAGGCAAAGGGCCGGGATTCACCACCATCGCCTCGCTCCTGGAAAAGGTGTTCCAGGGAAGAAGCGGAGCAAGCCTTGCCATGCAGGGCGTCCACGCCTCACGTGAGTATGCAACCGTTCGGTTCCAGCCCAAGGCATCGGCCCGCAGGACCGAAGAACCAGACCGCGACATGCCCCAGGCCCTGATCCTGCCTGTCCCCGCATCACTCATTTGGCCACTCACGGGCCAGCTGATTCAAACACGCTTGGGACCTCCATTCCTTTCTGGTGGTAAGCCTACCTCGCGCAGCCTTGTCCATCTCGATTTCGACCGTATGTCCATGCCTTTGACTCTCCGGTCCTGGCGGCCGGGCGACGCGTTCCAGCCGGCAGGAATGGGCGGGCGGAGTAAAAAGCTGCAGGACTTCTTCTCGGACATCAAGCTACCGCGTCGC
>JBJTAZ010000109.1:0-9146 GCA_046091085.1 Nitrospiraceae bacterium | reverse complement strand
TCGGAATCCCGTTCGCCCCTGGCCGCGTCGCATGTCGGCTGATCGCGCATCGCTATTGAAAGGATCGTCATGGCGCAGAAATTCGGAAACGGGCGGTGGGTGCGGGAAGGGGTGCTCGACAATCGGATCGCAGGGAGCGTTGTCGGCCGCCTCGTCTTCGCCGGGGTGGGCCCGGTGGACTTCTATTTACGCGGCGACTTCAAGGGCGAGATCGCCGGCAAAGCCATCCGGTTCCGGAACAGCCAATTTGCCGACGAGGACTTGGCCGGGCAGGTGCTGGCGGATTTCGAGGTGCCGCAGGTTGGGGAGGTGAGTCTGATTTCGTTCGATCCGCACCCGTTGCTCTCGCCCCATCCCTATCTCGAATGGTTCTCGCTGCGCAAGAACCATTATCGGATCGAGCTGGCGGCGGGAGACGCCACGATCCTGACGGATGACGAGGCGGCCGTCTTCGATCAGGAACATGAAGCTATCCGGCAAGCGCTCAGTTCTCGCGCCAGGTCAACGAGAGGCCGGGCCGACTCGGATTGGGTTTAAGCCGACGTTGCAAGGGGCGGACTCAGTTTGCGCATCAGAACAAACAGCCCCGGCATCAGCAGGGCCCAGAGGCAGGCGAGGATGAGCAGGCTGAGGTTGGTTTGTTCAGAGAGCTGTAACGCGCCCAGTTCAGCTCCCGCATAGTAGCTCAACGGTCCTCCCGCCGCGCCCAGTCCTGCCGCCAGTCTCGGATGCTCCGCCAGCCAAGCCAACGAACTGGGCAGGGTGCTGCCGAAGGTCATCCAGACGAAGAAGAGCCAGGGCGGGCAGAGCCAAGTCGGGAGGTATCCAGGCCGGAAGGAGAAGAGGCCGGCCAGGGCCAGGAGGCTGTCCAAAACGGCGCCCAGCAGTCCGACCGTGAGGAGCCAGAAAGCCAAGGTTGGTGGGTGATCGGCTGAGCGGACCTGGAGGGCCAGGAGGATGGCCACGAGGACCGGACCGGCCGTCGGGTGAGCGGAGGCGGCGCCCAGAACGCAGGCCAACCAACCGACCTGGAAGGCTGTGAAGTTGAAGAGTCTGGACTTCACAAGAGCATGGAACACGCAGCCTCCGTCAAACTCGGCGACGGCTGGAGCACGGTCTGCGGGCGATACAGAGGTTTCACGAAGAGCAGGTGGGCCGTGCTGAGCGACCGTTCCAGGAATCCCCCCTCACAGTAACAGAGATACAACTCCCACAGACGCAGGAACGAGTCGGAATAGCCCAGGGCCCTGACCTTGGACCGGTTGGCGCACAGCCGCTCGCGCCAGCCGCGCAAGGTCGGGGGGTAATGGGCTCCGATATCTTCCAGGTGAAACAGGCCCATGTCCGTGGCCCGCGTGGCGGAGGCGCAGAGGGCGGTGATGGAAGGGATACAGCTTCCGGGAAAGATGTACTGCTGGATAAAGTCCACCGACCGTGTGGCCTGCTCGTACCGACGGTCCTCGATGGTGATGGCCTGGAGCAACATTCGGCCGTGCGGCTTCAAGAGGTCGCTGCACGCCTTGAAGTAGGTGTCGTAGTAGGCATGGCCCACGGCTTCGATCATTTCGATGGACACGAGCGCGTCGAAATTAGTGCCGAGCTCGTGCAAATCCCGATAGTCCTTGAGCAGCACCGTCACGCGATCCGTCAGCCCCGCCTCCTGCACCCGCCGGACCGCTACCTCGTACTGTCTCTGCGAGATGGTCGTGGTGGTGACCCGGCAGTGATAGTGGGAGGCCGCGTGGAGGGCGAACCCGCCCCAGCCCGTGCCGATTTCCAATACATGATCTGCCGATGAGAGGTTGAGCTTGCGGCAAATCCGGTCGTTCTTGGCCGTCGAGGCCTCGCGCAAGGGGCCGGTCTCCTGTTCGAAGAAGGCACAGGAGTACATCATTGTCTCATCCAACATTAGCGAGAAGAATTCGTTGCCCAGGTCGTAGTGGGCGGCGATGTTGCGCCTGCTGCCGGTTCTGGTGTTGCGTCTCAGCCGATGGACGAGCTGCCGCAGCGGCGCGCTCAGTCGCGCGACGCCCTGCTCCATCCCGTCCAGCACCGCCCGGTTCCGCACCAGGATGCGCACGAGCGAAGTCAGGTCGTCGCAGGACCAGAGCCCATCCATATAGTCGCCGCCGGCGCCGACCGTCCCGCCGAAGGCCAGACTGCTGTAGACACGGGGATCGTGGATATGGATGGTGGCGGTGAGCGGGGCGTCGCCGGTTGTTCTACCGAAGCTCTGTCGGCCGGATCCGTCGATCACGGTGATGCGGCCCCGCTGCAACCCCTCCCATCTGGCAAAGACCATGCGCCGGGCCAGGTGATCCAGCCAGGTTGTCTGGGAAGCGATCATCGATTCCTCGTTGAGCACCATAGCCATGGCAGTCTCCTTCATGCGATCGGATGGTCCCCCACCTCTTTACGCGGGTGGGTGTAGAGCGGGCAGCGTTTGAGCCAGAGGCGGAACGCTTGCCAATAAATGCCGCCGATCACCTGGCCGGTCATCAGCGGATATCGGAACAGGGCCAGGGCGAGCGAGTGGCCCGTGATCTCGCGGCGGGACAGGGTCATGGTGGCGTCGAAGAAAGGGCCGGCCCTGTTTCGGTTTTCCATGTGGACGGCCAGCCGCTGTGCCGGGTCGGTGAATCGCCAGTCGTAGCGCACGTCCATGTCCATGAACGGGGAGACGTGGAACGCCTTGTCGAATCGGAACCGCTTACGGGCCCCCTGGCCTTCGTTTCGGTCCTGTCCCAGCACGTAACAATGGCGTTCATTCCACGGCGTGTTGTGGACTTCCGCAACGATGGTCTCGACGACACGGTCTGTCCGGTCGAAACAGTAGTAAAAGCTCACCGGGTTGAAGCAGTAGCCGAAATAGCGAAGGTGGGTCAGGAGGCGGATGGGCCCCTCGGGCCGCTTGCCGGTCTTCTGTTCGACGAGCGTGCGGATGGTCTGTGCGAGGGGCACCGCCGGGTCGCCCGTGTGGTCAGTGCGTTTGAACCAGGCGAGGTTCGGCCGACCGACCGACCAGAGCCAACGGCCTTGGAAAACCCTATCCAGCTCGTCCAGGTCTAAATAGAGCATGAACAATTGGTAGCGGAAAGCATGCGTGGCAGGGCTGAATCGGCGATGCCGGACCGGGCCTTCATACAGACAGCTGTTCACGATTCCAGTCCCTTTCCGAAGGAGCGGCAGACGGCCAGCGCGCTCTTGACGCCGTCTTCGTGGAAGCCGAAGCCCCAGTAGGCCCCGCAGAAGTGGGTGCGGCGCACCCCGCTGATCTCCGCGTGGCGTTGCTGGGCCGCCACCCCGCGCTGCGTATAGACCGGGTGGTGGTAGGTGATGCGTCTGTTGACTTTGGCCGGGTCGATCCCTTCGATGTGATTGAGCGTCACGCAAAAATGATGCGGAGATTGGAGGCGCTGGAGAAGGTTCATGTAATAGGTGACGCCCACCCGGCTCCTCGGCTGGACGGGGATGTGGTAGTTCCAACTGGCCCAGGCCAAACGTCGGCGCGGCAGGAGCGACGCGTCCGTGTGTAGGACGGTGTCGTTGGTCTGATAGGGAATGGCCCCCAGGATGTCCCGCTCTTGTTCGCTGGGATCGGCCAGGAGCGCCAGGGCCTGGTCGCTGTGCGTTGCCAAAACGATCTGGTCGAAGTCGTCCCGGCGCGGCGCCTCGCCCACTGGCTGCCAGACGATCTCGACCCGGTCCTGGTGGCGGGTGATGGACCGGACCGGAGACTGGAGCCGGATGCGGTCCGCGTACGGACGGGTGAGGGCCTCGATATAACGGGACGAGCCGCCGGCCACGGTGCGCCACTGGGGTCGCTCGTTCACGCTGAGCATGCCGTGGTTGGTGAAGAACTCCACAAAGTAACGGGCGGGGAAGTCGAGCATCTGCATCGGGTCGGCCGACCAGATTGCGGCCCCCATCGGGACGATGTATTGGTTGATGAACTCGCGTGAGTAGCGGTTCGTCCGCAGGTAGGCGCCCAGGGTGGTGTCGTCGCTGCCGGTCCTCAACAGCTCCTTGGATTCGCGGCCAAACCGCAGGATATCCCGGATCATCCGGTGGAAGGAGGGGCGAAACAGATTGCGCCGCTGCGCGAACAGGGCGTTGAGCGAGGTGCCGTTGTACTCCAGGCCGGTCGTTTCGCAACGGACGCTGAAGCTCATCTCGCTCGGCTGCGCGGCGACGTTCAGCCGGCGCAACAACTTGATGAAGTTGGGGTAGGTCCAGTCGTTGTACACGATAAAGCCTGTGTCCACCGCGTAGGTGACACCGTCCTTTTGGACTTCCACGGTATGGGTATGGCCTCCGATGTAGTCGGCGGCTTCGAAGACGGTGATCGTGTGGTCTTTGCTCAAGAGATGGGCGGCGAGCAGGCCGGAGATGCCGGTGCCGACGACGGCGATCTTCATGTGGGTCGAACCAGTTGGCCGGCCAGCCGGTTGTAGAGGAAGCCGGGCAGCATGGCGAGGAGTTTGAAGGGGATGCTGAAGCGCTGGGGGAAATGAATTTCCTGCTTCTGCGCGGCAATCCCGTCGGCGATGCGGCAGGCCGCGTCCTCAGCCTCGATACGGAAGGGCATGGGAAAATCGTTCACGTCTGTCAGAGGGGTTCGCACGAAACCGGGGCAGACGATCGAAACGGGAATCTGTTCCGGCGCCAGGTCGAGTCGCAGCGACTGGAGCAGGTAATAGATGGCCGCCTTCGAAGTTCCATAGGCTTCGGCGCGGGGCAAGCCGCCATAGGCGACGGTGCTGCTCATGCCGACGAGATGAGGGTGGGCGGAGCGGCGCAGGAGCGGCAGGACCGCTTCGATGCCGTAGACCAGGCTCAGGAGATTGGTCCGGATCACCCGCTCGACCAGGGCGCTGTCGAATCGCTTGACGTCCACATATTCGCAGGTGCCGGCATTGAAGAAGGCGATATCGAGCCCGCCGAAGCGCTGCTCGATGAGCGATGCCGTTTGTTGGGTTGCCTGGCGATTCGTCACGTCGAGGGCGAGGGCGGCCAAGCGGCCGGCCGGTCCCTCCCGAACCAGAGCGTCCAGCGCTTCGTAGCTGCGAGCCGAGGCGATCACGGTTCCGCCGCGCCGGGCCAGCTCGAGAGCCGTGGCTCGGCCGATTCCCGAAGAGGCGCCGGTCACCCAGATCCGGCGGCCGGAGAAGTCTTGCGCGGTCATGTGCGATCTCCTGAGGATTACAGACGGGACTTGATGGCGCGGACGAGAGGCCCCAGCAGGGGGACTCGCTCGTACAGCAACGCGCCTACGTCGAAGTAGTCACGATGATATACGACCTTGTCCGCGAATCGGATGTGCGTGGCGCCGGGCAGATGGAGCCGTTCGCCGGGGTGGAAGCGGGTATGTTGCAGGTGCATGGTCCAAGTCAGGACCGCCTGGTCGTCTTGAACGACTTCGGCTTCAAAGGTGAAGCGGCAGCTGTGGATGTCGGCGTAGAGCCGTTCGAAATAGGCGCGCAGGGCGGGAAGCCCCTGGATGCGGTGCAACGGATCCTCAAATACGACCGATTCGTCGTAGAGGTCGTCAAGCAGCGAGAGCGAAGACCGAGAGAGGCGGTTGTAGGTGTCCTTAAAGGTCTCGACCGACCGGCTCAAGCCACCGCTTCCATGTCCAGGCGCTTGGACGCCCGGATTCGGTCGGGCACGGGCTTCAGGTCCCAGATCAGCCCTGTCCACGACAGAGCGAGCAGCCCGTAATAGGAGAGGTCGATCTCCCACCAATAGAAGCCCTGGCGAGTGGATGTGGGATAGTGGTGGTGGTTGTTATGCCAGCCTTCGCCAAGCGTGATGAGCGCCAGAATAAAGGAATTGCGGCTCGTGTCTCCCGTGTCGTACCGCTGCTCGCCGACCATATGGGCGAGCGAGTTGATCGTTTGCGTACAGTGGAAGAGGACGACGGTGGAGATGAAGAAGCCCCAGATCAACATCTGTCCGCCGGTGGTGCCCAGGCCTGGGGCGACCCGTTCCAGGAGGGCGCCGAGGCCGTAGAGGGACGTGCCCAGCAGGATCGGCACCAGGGTGTCGAAGCGGTCCAGGAAGCGCAATTCCGGAAATTTGGCCAGGTCGGGCACGGCCTTCAAATTGGTCAGGAAGCTCGCCGGCGTCATGATCCATCCCATGTGGCTCATGAAGAACCCGTGTTGAATCGGCGAGTGCACATCCTGCGGCTCGTCTGAATAGAGATGATGATGCCGGTGATGGGCGGCCCACCAGAGCGGCCCGCGCTGGACGGCGGATGCGCCGAGGACGGCGAGGGCGAATTGGCACCAGCGTGTGGTCTTATAGGTCCGATGGGAAAAATAACGATGATAGATCGCGGTGACGGCAAACATGCGGATGACATACAGCGCCGCGGCGACCGCCACCGCGGTCCAGCTCCATCCCACCCAGATCACCCCGAGGCACATGGCGTGGAGCCAGATGAACGGGAGGCACCGCAGCCATTCGATCTTCTGGCCGTCCTGGCTGCGGGGCTGGTCCATCCCATCCCAGGAATCGAACCATCGAACGAAAGGCTGGAATGGATTAGTCGAACGTGCCGGGGCGCTGGATGGCTGGGACATCAGGCATGACTCCGTTGTCAGGGGTGCACAGCAATACGGCTGGCTTGGTTCTGGGATCGTGGATCGCCGGCTAGAGGGAAGCCAGAGTGCATTGGCACCGCACCATACTTGAATTGACGGGATAAATCAAGGCCTATGCAGGACTTGCGACTTCAGAGCCTCGCTGATGGGGTGGGGGCCGAGCCAGATGGCGAAGTAGGCGGAGGCAAAATCCGCTCCCTCGATGGTGCCCTTGGGGGTTCCGTTATGCGCCAGCTCCGTGCCGACGCCCGGCAGATAGGTCAGCGAATAGCGGTCACCCGGCTTGACGTCTTGATAGAGGGCATGGAGTTGGTCGATTTTTGGGCGCAGCGCAGTCATCGCGGCCGCCGGCACGTTTCGGGCCATGACCTCGGCCGCCGCCCGGCCGAAATCCGGCCCGCTGATCGGCTGGAAGTACTGCAACTCCAAACGCTTGGGGACGTCGGAGAGCACCTCGTTCGGTGCAACCCGTTCCTCGATGTACAAAGCGGCGACGTAGACCTTGATGGTGAACAGATAACGGGCCAGGCCGAGTCCACGGAGCGGCAAGGTCGTATCGCCGGTCCGATAGAAACCGCCGAACGTGACGCCCTCAATCTCGCTGGTCGGTCCTGCGTGGACGCCAGTGCCCGCCAGTACGAGGGTGAAGAGGCAGAGGGCTGTGGTGATCTGTCGCAGGCGCATCACAGGTGGTTACGGAGCATCAGCTCCTTCGGATGTGGATTGAGGTACACCTGATCGGCCAGGTAGCCGATGTCCAGATGCCGAATATAGTGTTTGACGAGGGTAAGCGGCACGACCAAGGGGGTCAGACCCTGGTGATAGTCTTTCAACACCTCCTGCAGCTCGTCCCGCTCGGCGGCGCTGAGGCGTGGCTTGAAAAAGCCGACCATGTGCTGGAGTACGTTGACATGTTTGCGTACGGTGGCTCGTACCTGCAATGCCTGCATGAACAAGCTTGCGTAGGCGTGAGCCAAGTCGGTGGGGCGGTGCAGGCTCGCGTTGCCCACCAGTTGACCGAGCTTCTCATAGTGGGGGCGGCTGTGGGCCAGGAGGAGAAATTTATGCCGACGGTGAAAGTCCACCAGCCCTTGCCTGGTCAGACGGTGCCGCTGCAGCTCACGCCAGCGGGCATAGCTGAAGACGCGCTCGAGAAAGTTGTCCCGGATCGCGGGATCGGTGAGGCGGCCTTCCTCCTCGACCGGCACGAGCGGGAACTGTTCCTGAAAGATGCGCGCGAAGAGGCCGACCCCGTTGCGGGCCGGCAGGCCCTGCTCCGTATAGACGCGCACCCGTTCGATCCCGCAGCTCGGGGAGCCCTGTTTGAACACGTACCCGGATAGGTCCATTGCATCCAGTTCTCGCACGCGATGGTGGGAGAATCGCTCCATCATGTGGGTGTGATCCAGGCCGGACTTGACGGTGAGGAGACGGGGCGCTTCGGGCGGACCGACCAGCCGCATGGCTTCGCGCGGCGTGCCGAGCCCCGCTTCGACCTCGGGACAGACCGGCACCCATTCGACGTGTCGGCCCAAGGTGTCGGCGAGAAATCGGTCCCGCTTGTGTCCGCCGTCGTACCGGACTTTCTCGCCCAGCAGGCAGCGGCTGATGCCGATGCGAATGGGAAGGGGGTCTGTGGTGGACATCGTGGTCGTGTGCGACACTCAGCCCTGCCTGGTCGATTCCGTTGCCTGAGGCATAAAGCGCCGCAGGTGTTCGGCGAGCATGGAACAGACCATCGTCAAGTCGAATGGCCAGGCATAGCGCAGCGTCACTAGGGGGTATTGGGCGCGCAGGTGTTGCAGCGTGTCCGGAATCTCCAGTTCCGAGTGCGACCCCCCCGGGGTGAACATGGATGACAGGACCGTGATCTCCTGCGCGCCGGCGCCGACCAACTCCGCGACGGCCTCTTCGAGCGAGGGGGCGCAGAATTCATTATAGGCCAGCGCCAGCGGCACGCCGTTCAAGAACGGACGCAGGCGATCGGCCAGCGACTCCAGCCCGGTCCGATAGGGGTCGGTCTGCGCCGTGCGGGGCCACCGGCGGATCCGTTGGTCCAACTCGATTTCCTCGCTCGTGGCCGATGTGCCGGACGCGCGGCGCTGCGCTTCCAGACGCTTCAGCTTGGTGACCAGTTCCTGGGGGTAATCTTTCGGCACGCCTCCGTGCCCGACGAGGACGATGCCCTGTGCGGGTGCCGTCATAGGAGCGGTTCCTTTCGATGGTGCGATCGTGCTGGAATCAATCATGGTGGACCGGTTCCGTATGAGGTTCCCTCACCTTACCGGCTTCTCGCGCAGGTAGCGGACCCGGGCTTCCTTGTGATCCACGATTGGAAGGGGGTAGTCCTGCCCAAGGCGACAGGCATAGCGGCTCTGTTCGTCGATGCCCAAGGTCTCGGGGGCGTGAATGTATTTCGTGGGCACGGAGGCGAGCTCCGGCACGTATCGGCGGATGTAGTCGCCCGTGGGGTCGAACTTTTTGGCCTGGAGGGCCGGGTTGAAGATCCGATAGCTGGGCATGGCATCCGTTCCGGTG
>JBJTAZ010000108.1:0-11942 GCA_046091085.1 Nitrospiraceae bacterium | reverse complement strand
TTCCTGCAGCTCTTCGTGTTCTGGGAAGCGGTCGGCCTCTGCTCCTACCTCCTGATCGGCCACTGGTACGAGCGCCCGTCGGCCTGCAATGCGGCCACGAAGGCCTTCGTCGTCAACCGCGTGGGAGACTGCGGCTTCCTGTTGGGGCTCCTTCTGGTGCTGGCCAGTCTCGGCACGCTAAATTACCAGGCTGTCTTTGTCCAGGCCGCCGCCTATACCTCCGACACGGTCAACCTCTTGCGGCCCTTCGGCGGGGAATGGCGCATCTCGACGCTGACGTTGATTTGCCTGCTCCTTTTCGTCGGGGCGAGCGGCAAATCGGCCCAAGTCCCGCTGCACGTCTGGCTGCCGGACGCGATGGAAGGCCCCACCCCCATTTCGGCCCTCATTCACGCGGCCACGATGGTCACCGCCGGGGTGTTCATGGTCGCGCGGCTCTCCCCGCTCTACAACCTGTCGCCGGCCGCGATGAACGTGGTGGCGGTCGTGGGGGCACTGACGATGGTGCTCGGCGCCACGATCGCGCTCACCCAGTACGACATCAAGCGCGTGGTCGCCTACTCGACCGTGAGCCAGCTCGGCTACATGGTCATGGCGTGCGGACTCGGCGCCTACACGGCCGGCATGTACCACCTGCTCACCCACGGGGCCTTCAAGGCCCTGCTGTTCCTGGGCTGCGGCTCCGTCATCATCGCCTTGCACCATGAGCAGGACATGCGCCGGATGGGCGGCCTGAAAGACAAGCTTCCGGTCACCTACTGGACCTTCGTCATCGGCTCGCTGGCCCTAGCCGGCTTTCCCCTGACCTCCGGATTTTTCAGCAAGGACGACATTCTCGTCAGCGCCTGGTCGGCCGGCGCACTGGGCAAGACTCTGGCAGTGGCAGGACTCCTGACCGCCGGGCTCACCGCCTTCTATAGCTTTCGCCTGGTCTTCGTAACCTTCTGGGGCCCATCCCATGTGGACCCGCACCATGCGGGCCATGTGCATGAGCCGTCCAAAACCATGACGGTCCCGCTGGTGATCCTGGCGGTCCTGGCCGTCGCGGCCGGCTACCTGGGGATTCCGCAGTTCTTGGAGCCGGCGTTGCCGGGACCGGAGGGGACGGGAGGCCATCACGAGGGAAGCGCGGCCGCCGGGATCATGGTCGTCGCGACATTCTTGGGCCTGAGCGGGATCGCCGCCGCCTACCTGATGTATGTCAAGCTACCTGGCCTGGCCGAAAGTCTGGCCAATCAGTGGCAAGGCGCCTATCGGCTCTCCGTCAACAAGTGGTACATGGATGACGCCTACGATCGGGTCTTCGTGAAGCCGACATTCCGCTTGGCGGACCGGCTCTGGCAGAAAGTGGACGTGGGCGTCATCGACGCGGCGGTGAACGGGACCGCCAGGGGCGTCGCCTGGCTGGGCTGGATCTTGCGGCTCATCCAGAGCGGCCAAACCCAGCACTATGCGCTGGGAATGACCCTGGGGGCGGTGTTGATTCTGACCATCTATTTGCTTTCGTAGGCCGGTGGACTAACGTATGAGCCATTTTCCCTGGCTGACCGCCATCATTTTCCTCCCGCTCGCCGGGGCGGCCTTGCTGTTCTTCGTCAAGGAGCAGCAGGCCCGTTGGCTCGCGTTGGGCGTGACGGTGGCGGACTTTCTCCTCTCGCTGCCCCTCTGGTTCGGCTTCGACGCTACGACGGCCCAGATGCAATTTACCGAACGGACTGCCTGGATCACATCCCCGCCCATCAACTATGCCCTCGGGTTGGACGGCATCAGCCTGCTGATGGTCCTCCTCACGACGTTCCTGACTCCCTTTTGCGTGGGGGTCTCTTGGCGCGCGATCGAGAGCCGAGTGCGGCTCTTTATGGCCAGCCTGCTGATCATGGAAACCGCCATGCTGGGGGTCTTCGCCGCCCTGGACTTCGTCCTGTTCTATGTGTTCTGGGAAGCGATGCTGATCCCCATGTACCTGCTCATCGGCGTCTGGGGCGGTCCAAACCGGGTCTATGCGGCGGTGAAGTTCTTCCTTTACACCCTGGTGGGGAGCGTCCTGCTCCTGGTCGCCATCATCGTGCTGTTCTTTAAGGGCGGCCAGACCTTCGACATCCTCCAGCTCAGCAAAGGCGAGTACGCCCCGGCGCTCCAAAACTGGATTTTCTGGGCTTTCTTCGCCGCCTTTGCCGTCAAGGTACCGATGGTCCCCTTCCACACCTGGCTGCCTGATGCGCACGTGGAAGCTCCCACGGCGGGCAGCGTCATCCTGGCCAGCGTGTTGTTGAAGATGGGCGCCTATGGATTCCTCCGGTTCACGCTCCCCATGCTGCCGGAGGCGACGGCGGCCTTCACCCCGATCATGATCGCCCTGTCGGTGACCGCGATCCTCTATGGCGCCTACATGGCCCTGGCCCAGGCCGACCTGAAGAAATTGATCGCCTACTCCAGCGTGAGCCACATGGGCTTCGTGACCCTCGGCATCTTCGCCTTAAACTCACAGGGTATCGAGGGCGCGATTCTCCAGATGGTCAACCACGGCATCACGACGGGCGCCCTCTTTCTCTGCGTCGGGATTATTTACGAACGAACCCACAGCCGCCTGATCGGCGACAATGGGGGTCTGACCGGCCCCATGCCGAAATACGCCACGTTCCTGGTCGTCTTTTCCCTCTCCTCGATCGGGCTGCCCGGCATGAACAGCTTCGTGGGCGAGTTTCTCGTGCTGGCCGGCACGTTCTTCCGGAGCAAGCCGGTCGCCGCACTGGCCTCGCTGGGCATCATTCTGGCCGCCGCCTACATGCTCTGGATGGTGCAGCGCGTGGCCTTCGGCACGCGATCCGAGCAGGCCGGGCACGGAACCGTCCATTTGTCCGACTTGAACCAACGCGAGATGGCGCTGCTGGCGCCCCTGCTCGTGCTCGTCTTCTGGATCGGCTTGACCCCGAATCAGATCCTGACCCCCATGCATGCCAGCGTCACGAATTTGCTGGACCAGATGGACCAGGAAGAAACGGCGCTGGCACAAGTGACAGGCAAGGGACAAGAGGCAAGAGGCTACGGGCAAGAACCGCTCCCTGGCCCGCTGCCGCTTGCCTCCCTCCACTTGCCGGACAAGAGTATTCCATGACCCTTCCTTTGGCCGACATCCTGGCGATTCTGCCTGAGCTCATCGTCGCGGGCGCGGCCTGCCTCATCCTGGCGCTGGACCCAATCACACCCGCGTCGCGCAAAGAATGGCTGGCCTGGATCGGCTTGGGCGCGCTGGCCGCCTGCGTGGGAATCACGACCTCGCACATGGACACCAGGGTCATGGCCTTCAGCGACCTGGTGATCCTCGACCCCTACGCCAGTTTCTGGAAGCTCCTGCTCTACCTGGTCAGCGGGCTCACCATCCTGCTATCCCTGGCCTATTTGAAGGAGGAAGCGATCCACCTGGCCGAGTACTACGGCTTCCTGCTGCTCTCGTTGACCGGGATGATGGTCATGGTCTCGGCCGCCGACTTGCTGACCATCTATCTGGGCACGGAGCTGATGTCCCTGTCGCTGTATATCCTGGCCGGTATCAAGCGGACCGAGGGACGCTCGCTCGAGGCCTCGGCCAAGTACTTCGTGCTGGGCGCCTTCTCCTCCGGCATGTTGCTCTACGGCATTTCCCTCTTGTTCAGCGTCGCAGGCAGCACCAAATTGTCCGCCATCGCGACCGCCGTCCACAGCCGCAGCCTGGATGACCCGATCGTGCTGCTGGCCATGATCCTGCTGGTCGTCGGCTTTGGCTTCAAGATCGCCGCCGTGCCCTTTCACATGTGGACGCCGGACGTCTATGAAGGCTCGCCCACGTCCGTCACTGCCTTCATGGCCGTGGCCTCCAAAGCCGCCAGTTTCGGCGCGCTGATGCGGGTATTCCTCGAGGGACTGGGCGGGCTCAAAGCCAATTGGTACGGCCTCTTCCTGATCGTCTGCGTCGCGACGCTGATCCTGGGCAACGTGGTGGCTATCGTCCAAACCAACATCAAGCGCATGCTGGCCTATTCCAGCATCGCCCACGCCGGCTATGCGATGATCGGCCTCGTCGTCGCGGGACATGCCACGGCCTCGAGCGAGGTCCGAGGCCTAGGGCTCTCCAGCGTGATGCTGTATCTGGCGATTTATGCCTTCATGACGCTGGGCGCCTTCGCGGTCGTCGCCCTATTGCGCAAGGGGGGGCTGGAAGGGGAAGAGATCGAGGACTTTACCGGCCTGGCCAAGCGGCAACCGGTGGCGGCCTTCCTCATGCTGGTGTTCATGGTCTCGCTGGCCGGCATCCCGCCCACCGCCGGCTTTATCGGCAAGTTCTACCTGTTCATGGGCGCCGTGCGGGCCGGCCTGACCTGGCTGGCGGTGGTCGCGCTCCTCTTCGCCGCCGTCTCGGCCTACTACTACCTGCGCGTGGTAATGGTCATGTACATGCGGGAGCCGGACGCGTCGGTCACTCAGCTCGCACGCCTGGCGCCTTCGCCGGCCTTGACGATCGTGCTGGCCTGCGCCCTGGCCGGCGTCGTCTTCTTCGGCCTCTACCCAAACCCGCTCGTCGCGCTCACACAACAGGCGCTCCTGGCGCTGAAGTAACCGTCACAGGCCTCGCAACTGTAAAAATCTGGCGATCCCGTTCCTCGTGATGAGGCCGGCGAGCCGGCCATCCTCCATCACGGCAAGGCGGTCTTGCCCCTCCTGCTGCATCTGATCGAGCGCGGCCAGGGCCGAGGTTTCGCGCGTCGTCTCCATCTCCGGGGACCAGAGCTGCATGATGTCCCGCACCGTTCGCCAGGACCAGAGTGACTGAGGCAGGGCTTGCACCTCCCGCACCGCCACCATGCCGACCGGCCGCCCTCCATCGAGCACCGGAAAGCCGCTGTGGCCTTGAGGAAGAAAATGCTGCGCGACCGCGTCCGATACCGTGAGGTCCGCCGGCAGCGTCACGACCTCACGCACCATCAAGTCTTCAACCGACACCTCTTCCAGCGCAGCCTTGATGGCCGCCTGCCTGCGGCTCCCCCTGGCCGAGTTGAAGAGGAACAGGCCGATCAGCGCGAGCCAGCCCCCGTTGGCCGCCAGCGGACCGGGCATGACGCCGGTGGCGGCACCCAGCATCAGGGCCAATCCCAGCAGGCCCAGGGCCACCCCGAATCCCTGCCCGGCCAACGAGGCCTGCCTTGTAGCCCGGTGATAGTTACCCGACCAGGCCCAGAGCCCGGCCCGCAGCATCCGCCCCCCGTCCAACGGAAAACCGGGAATGAGATTGAAGAGCCCGAGTTGCAGATTCACAGATCCGAGCAGCAGCCACAAGGCGGTCAGTCCCTGCCCCTGATTGACGGTCTCGGCCAATCCCAGAATCGCCACGCCCAGCGCAAAACTCACCAGAGGCCCGGCGATCGCAATGAGAAACTCGGCCTTCGGCCCCGGCGCTTCGCGGCGCATCTGGGCCACGCCGCCGAAGATAAACAGCGTGATCTGCTGAATGGGGATTTTATAGCGCAGCGCCACGTAGGAATGGCCCAGCTCATGCAGCAGCACGGAGCCAAACAACAGCAGGGCCGCCATGCCGCCCATCCCCCAGTAGCGGGGGGCCGAGAGGTCCGGCAGCATGTCAGGCAGATAGCCGGTCGCCAGGCTCCACGTCACGAACCCGAAGACCAGGAACCAGGACATGTGGATTTTAATCGGAATCCCGAACACGCGGCCGATTTGCCAATCAGGACCCAGCATCGCTCCTCCAGCACCCTATCCTTAACAGCCCCGGAGAAGAAGCGTCAATATTCATTCCATTTCCGGTATAATCCACCGCGATGCGTCCCCACAGGCCCATGAGAGTCGGCATCGCATTCCTGTTGTGCGCCGGCTGTTGGTTTGCCACCGCCTGCGCCGGACTGCCTACCACAAGCCGGAGCGGCGAGGTTCATGACATTCTCATCACGGAAGATCGGGTATCCCCCCAAGATTTGATCGTGCACATCGGCGACGAAGTCCGTTGGGTCAACCACCGATTGACCCCGGTGTGGGTCTACTTTTTCAGGGACACCCTCGATGAAGTCTCATGCGCCAACGGTTTCTCCCTGTTTTGGGCCAACGAGGAGGAGGCCGTGATCAAGCCGGGCCAGTCGGTGAGCATCTGTTTCGCGAAGGAAGACGCGGTCAGCTACACCGTGCAGAGCGAGGGGACGGTGATACGCGGCTCCACCGCCGGAGAAGGCGGCTCGTTCAAAATCCCCCATGGCTTGCACGCAGCCGTCATCGTGGAAGCGGCGCCGGTGCGGACGCCCCGATAGGTGACACAGACAGGACACGGCATGGAACGCATGCAGCGACGCTTACTCCTCTTGGTCCCGGTCATTGTGTGGGCTCTGGCCGCCACCGCCACCGAAGCGCAGGTCGTCCGGTCCGGCCCGCCGACCTGCAAAGCCATCGCCCTGACCTTCGACCTCTGTCCGGTGCGGAACGGACGCGGCTATGACGAGCCCCTGATCACGACGCTGATCGAGCAACGGATCCCTGCCACCTTTTTCATGTCCGGCCGCTGGATCGAACGTCATGAAACGGAAGTCCGGGCGTTGCAGGCGGTCCCTTTCTTCGAGATCGGCACGCACGGGCAGGTCCATGCGCACCTGCCGCAGCTGGATGACGCGCAGCAGCGGACGGAGATCGCCGGTGCCGTGCAGTTGCTGAAGACCCGGTACGGAATCGACGCCCCGCTGTTCAGACCTCCCTACGGCGAATTCAACGACGTGACCGTGGAGGTGGTTCGGGCTCTCGGACTCCGCTTCATTCTCTGGGACCGTATCTCCGGCGACCCGGACCCGACGCTGAGCCGGGAGCAGATTGTCGAACGGCTGACCGCCATGGCTCGGAACGGTAACATCATCGTCCTGCACGCCAACGGGAAGGGCCTGCATACGAAAGAGGTGGTGGAAGACCTGTACCGAGACCTGGTCGTCGCCAGAGGATTCCAACCGGTCACCGTCAGCCAACTCCTGGACCAATGCCGGACGGAGCCCCATGCCCCTCGCCAATCCGGCCGTTAGAGCCTACCGCGCCGAAGATCGAGACGCCGTCGTCCGGCTGTTGGCCGGCTCCGATCCCTGGGAGCGGCTCGGCTATGGAGACGACGATTGGGCCCGCCTCTTCCGAGCCGACGGGCTCAGTGAAGGTCGCGAGGGCTACGTACTGGAAGCCGAGGGGACCATCGCCGGCATCGCGTTGCTGCGTCCCAAGTTTCTGATGGGCGATTATCTGGAGTTGCTGGCCATCGCCCCGGCAACCCGCAGCTGTGGGCATGGGAGTACGTTGCTCGCGCATCTCGAGACCATCGCCTTCGCGCGGACCAAGAACCTCTTTACCTGCGTGTCCGACTTCAACGAGGGCGCCAGACGGTTTTATGGTCAGCGCGGCTACCGTGAGATCGGGCCGATGCCGGACCTCCTGGTGCCGGGCCGCGCCGAGTTGCTGCTGCGAAAAACGATCGGACCGGCCAGGTCGAAGTGATCGTGACGACCCGTGGCCGTCTTTCAATAGTCACTGAGGTATTTTTAGGCTGCTCAAAAAGACCTCCAGCAAGGCCGCAGGGAGTGAGGACCCCGAGGCGTACTCTGGGTGATACGTTGAGGGGTTCGAACGACTGAGAACGCCGCTGGAGGGATTTTTCAGCAGCCGCCTAAGGAGTGAGACGATGCGCGTGAAGAAGCTGCTCCACACCCGCATGCGGGTCAGCGACATGGATCAGACGATCCGATTCTACACCGAGGTGCTGGGGTTGCAGGTCCTGGATCGGAAGACCTCGCCGCGCGGCTCGCACCTGGCCTTTCTGGCCGTGCCCAACAGCGAGGAGTTGATCGAGTTGTGCAGCTTTCCGCCCAGCGGCCCGGTGAAGGTACAGGAAGATTTGGTTCACTTGGCTTTCGAAGTGGAGAACCTGGACGAGACGATCACGCAGTTGACCGCCAAAGGCGTCACGATCACCGACGGACCGACGCGCAGTTCATCCGGCAGCCGATTTCTTTTTATTGACGCACCGGACGGATATGAGGTCGAGCTGATCGAGCGGCCTCCAGGCACGGCACTGGCGTAGCCCCCTACACACAGCCGACAAGACGCCTCCCTTGCTCGGCACAGCGTCAGGCCGTACAATTCCTCCATGGCCGACAACCGAACAGTCTCCCACGACCTCCAATCCAAACTCGATCATCTGCCCACTCAGCCCGGCTGCTACATGATGAAGAACGGGAAGGGCGAGATCCTCTATATCGGGAAGGCGTTGGTGCTGGCCGACCGGGTCCGGTCCTACTTCGCCAAGGCCGCAGACCAGACCCCCAAGACATCGGTCTTGGTCAGCCAGATCACGGACGTTGAAACGATCGTCACCCGCTCCGAGCTGGAAGCGCTCATCCTGGAAAGCAATCTGGTCAAGCGGCACAAACCACGCTTCAATGTCGTTCTGCGCGACGACAAACAATATCCTTACTTGCGCCTGCCGATCAAAGACAACTTTCCACGCCTGTCCATCGTGCGGCGGGTCCAGAAGGATGGAGCCCTATATTACGGCCCGTATGTGCCGACCAATGCCTTGCGCGAAACCTTGAAAGTGATCCGCAAGGTGTTCCCCCTGGCCACCTGCGAGATCGAAATCGACGGGACAGCCGAGCGGGCCTGCATCGAATTCGAGATCAAACGCTGCATGGCACCCTGCACCGGCAACCAAAGCCGCGCCGATTATCACCGGATCGTCAAGCAGGTGCGGCAGTTTCTGGAAGGGCACGACCGCGAACTCCTGGACGGCCTACGCGCCGAGATGCACGCCGCCGCAGAAGAAGAACAGTTCGAGGAGGCGTCCCGGCTTCGAGACCGCATCGTCAAGATCGAGCGGACTTTGGAGAAACAGCGCGTCACCCAAACGGCTTCGACGGATCAGGACGTGATCGGACTGGCCCGTCAGGGGAGCGCAGTAGACTTGCAGATGCTGTTCGTGCGCGGCGGGCTGCTCATCGGACGGAAAGATTTTTTTTGGCCGGCAAGCGCGGAGGCATCGGACGAGGAACTGGTCCGCGCGGCGATCGAACAGTTCTACAACAAGGACGGTTTGCCGCCCAAAGAGCTGCTGGTCCCGACGACTCTCAGCGACGCCTCGCTGATCGAAGCCTGGCTGTCCGAGAAAAAGGGCGAGCCGGTTTGCCTGCTCGCTCCGGAGCGTGGCGTTAAACACCAACTTCTCTTGCTGGCCGAGGAAAATGCCGCGGCAGCGGTAGCCGATCATCTGCGCGACGACGAAACCGACCGCCGGGCGGTCGACGAACTCACACGGCTGCTCCGCCTCGATCGCGCCCCCCGGCGGATCGAGGGCTTCGACATTTCCAATACGATGGGGGACCAGTCGGTGGCCTCGCTGGTCGTCTGGCAGGATGGGCAGGCCAAGAAATCGGACTATCGCAAGTTCAGGATTCAAACCGTGGTAGGCGCTAACGACTTTGCCAGCATGCAGGAAGCCGTCATCCGGCGATACGGCGAAACGGAGGACTTGCCGCTTCCTGACCTGATCCTGATCGACGGAGGGCTTGGACAACTTGCGGCAGCGGTCGAAGGGCTTCGTCAAGTCGGCCGAACCGACCTTCCCATCATCAGCTTGGCCAAAGCCAGGGGAGAGAAAGAGGAGCGCATCTTTCTCCCGGGACGCAAGAACCCCATCGTACTGCAGGCCTCATCACCAGCCACCCACCTACTGCAGCGAGTCAGGGACGAGGCCCACCGGTTCGCCATCACCTACCACCGCACACTGCGCGGCAAAGTGCTCATCGCTTCACGCCTCGACAGAATCGCCGGCGTCGGCACGATCCGACGCAGTCGCCTCTTGCGCCGCTTTAGCAGCCTTGAACAAATTGCTCAGGCAACCGACGACGAACTGCTGGAAACAGCAGGAATCGACGTGAAAACTGCAGCCGCCATTCGCAAAGCATTAACCCCATCAGCTCACCACAGCCAAGGCTAATCACTTAAAGCTTAGGCCCTATAGAATGGCAAAATAGCCATGGCATTTATGCCATGGCATTGAAATTTGCCATGCTTCGTTTGTAGTTCCACTTCTTCGCTACCGAGTTGTTATGATTTTATTATTTGTGATCAATACTTTGCATAACAGTAGCATGACAAGTTGCCTTGACTGTCTCGGCATAATACCTGCTCTATTCCAATTTCATCCATCCTGCGACCAACCAATTTCGGTGCAGTGCGAGCACACAGAGAGGAGCAGCATGTTACAGACGATCTCGCCCGAACTGACCGTGCACACTATCCGTCCCGAACCATCGGTTCCGAATCCACGCTCGGAGCCACATCGCCACCTGCCCTCCCCCCAACGGGATCTCATCGAGGCAGTCATGGCCAGCCTCACCAGCACCATTGGACCGGTCCTCCTGCCTTCCATGATGCCGCACCTGCTCCGCGGAATCGGGCGGGAGTTGGGCCGGCGTTTCTGCGAGACGCAGGAGCCGTTCCAGGCAGCCGAGACCGCCTCACTGCATAAGCAGCTTCTCGATTGCCTGAACCAGCTTGAAGTGCAATGGGCCTGCCGTTGTCAGATCGTGGACCAGCGCATGGATCGGTTGGAGTTGGCCATCTCCGACTGCCCCCTCGAACAGGAGACGGACTCGCCCCTGCACCTCTGTTGGCTCTATAGCGCCATCCTCGGCGAAATCGCCGGACGCCGGTTCGCCTACGCCAAAGCGTCGGTTCTGCCCCGCACGGAACTGTTCTCGATCAGCGGGACCTCGGACACCTGTAGAATCACCCTGTACCTGCAGAAAACTGCCGACAGCGTCGCGGCTGAAGGCGTCACGTACCCCCAGGCCAGCCAGACACTCGATCAATTTCCCCCCAGGACTCGCACCGGCCTTCCACTAGATCGGCTCTCCGATCGAGAATGGCAAGTGTTGCGGCTCATCGGCGAAGGGTTCAGCGACAAACAAATTGCCGCCGCCTTGAAGATGAGCGTCCGGACCGCTGAGAACCATGCATCGAAAATCTATGCCAAGCTGGGCGTGCACGGACGCCCCCGACTGATCCGGTACGCCTTACAGCACCGTGTCGTAAGCATCTAACCCATGCTCGCCTCTGCAGGCAGCCGAGCCTGGAGGGCCCCTTCGTGACGGATACCCAGCCATTCCGATCAGAAACCATCTTGCTCGTGGATGACGAACCGGCACTGAGAGAGTTGGTCCGCGTGATCCTGATGGTGGACGGCTACCGCGTATTGGAGGCGGGCAGCGGCCAAGAGGCGCTGCAGATACTGGAGTCATCCCCCACGCCGATTCACCTCCTGCTCACGGATGTGCTGATGCCCGGCATGGACGGACAGGAGTTGGCAGAACGAGCACGCCGACGCGACCCGGAGCTAAATATCCTCCTGATCTCAGGATGCCCCGGCAAAAGCGATACCTACGAGTGGGCCTCTCGAATAGGATTGGCCTTTCTGCCCAAACCCTTTAGCGTGGAAGACTTGACGCGGACGGTTCGTGAAACGTTGGACGGTCGCTGCCCCATACACAAACCTTGTGAACCCAAGGTGCACGAGACGGCCCCAGCCTGGACGATCCCGTAACTCGGCCCCATCCGCAGGCTCCGCATCGCCAGCCTCCCCACCCACCTAACCAGACCATGCCCTTTGATGATCGGCGGCGCGCCGTCCGCCTCGCTCTTGCGAATCAAGCCCGGCTTGCCTATGATCCCCTGCACGGGATACTGCGAGACAATGACGGAGGAGAATACCGTCGCCTTGGGAGTGAGCGCCTTTTCGACGAAGTCCTGCACCATGACGGATCTGGCTTGCCGAGGCGCACGTTCGTCCCACGATTTCCACTGACACACTGTCGGCACCGAGCCAGAACTCTCCCTGCATTGCCGAGACCTGCGATCGAGAAGCCCGCATCATCAACCAT
>JBJTAZ010000107.1:0-2645 GCA_046091085.1 Nitrospiraceae bacterium | reverse complement strand
GCGATTGAGGTACATGGCCACGGGTGCATACACGGCCGCCGAGAAGCGACCCTTCATCAGCGAGATGCCGGGCTCGATCGACACGGTGTAGCCGGGACGGCGGAACCCGTCGGAATCGCCGAGCAAATCCTCCACCGGCATCGTGGCGGCTCTAAGGGAATTCATATGGACGAATCCTAATAATGACATCCTCACGGGCGGGGCAACAACGCCCTTATTTGGAAGGTTCATGCTCTCGTCACCGAATTGAACGGCCTCCCATGCATGCGCAGTTCGATGAGAATATGCCTAGACCTCCAACAAGCGCGATTCTCATACCTTGACTGGTATAGAACTTGCAAAGGCACTGTGAACATTGATCGAAACGCACTGATGCGGATTTAGATCATCCACACCAAACGCGCCTTTCAAGTGAAGAGCAAAGACCTCCCGAAGATCCTCAAGAACCGTGCGCGGCGCATTGCCCGCCGACTCGATCCCACGAACACAAGGGCTCAATCCGAGCCCGTGATGAACGGCGCCAATATCCGATATGAGATGTCCGAGCGCACCGGCGCGATCGGTTCCGGAGGCATCGGTGCCATTCATGTCATGGCCGAGCAACTCGGACTGGTTCGGGAAATCAACGAACGGCTTCATCTCCTCAAGGTTCATCTTCCCTACTCGGAGAGCGATCATGTCCTCACCGTGGCCTACAACATCATCGCAGGCGGCATGCGTCTCGAAGACCTCGAGTTGCGTCGGCAGGACGAGAACTTCCTGAATGCCTTCGGCGTCAAACGGCTTCCGGATCCGACCACTGCCGGTGACTTCACCCGGCGCTTCACGCCGGCCGACATCCTTCACCTCCAGGAGGCCATCAACGCCACGCGCCGACGCGTCTGGGGTGTCCAACCCGAAGGCTTCCTCGAAGAGGCTTACATCGATGTCGATGGCACGATCGCCGGCACACTCGGCGAGTGCAAGGAGGGCATGGACATCTCCTACAAGGGCATCTGGGGCTATGCCCCCCTCATCGTGAGCCTGGCAAACACCAAGGAGGTTCTCTACCTGGTGAACCGCCCGGGCAATGTCGTCAGTCATCAGGACAGCGCCGAGTGGATCGACCGCGCCATCGCCCTGGTGAAGCCCCATGCCGGCAGCGTCACCATCCGTGGGGACACCGATTTCACTCATTGCGCGCACCTGGATCGATGGACTGATCAAGGTGTCCGGTTCATCGTGGGAATTGATGCCCTCGCCAAGGCGGTGGGCCTGGCCGAGTCGTTGCCCGCAAGTGCGTGGATACGGCTCGAACGCGTGCCCAAGTACGAAATCGCCACCGAACCGCGGAAGCGTCCTGAAAACGTGAAGGAGCGGATCGTCGTGGAACGGGGATTCCGGAACATCGTCTTGAAGAGCGAGGAGATCGCCGAATTGGAATACCGGCCCGGGAAGTGCGAGCGAAGCTACCGGATGATCGTCGTCCGGAAGAACCTGAGCGTGGAGGCGGGCGAGGAACCGCTCTTCGACGAGGTCCGCTACTTCTTTTACCTGACGAACCGGACCGATCTGAAGCCGCGTGAGGTGGTGGGACTGGCCAACGGGCGTTGCGACCAGGAGAATGTGATCGCGCAGCTCAAGAGCGGGGTGAACGCCATGCGGATGCCGGTGAATGACCTCAACAGCAACTGGGCGTACATGGCGATGGCGTCGCTGGCGTGGAACCTGAAGGCGTGGTTTGCGCTGCTGGTGCCGGACCGGGACAGCGGGATCGAACTGCTGAGGATGGAGTTCCGAACCTTCCTCGGTGCCGTGATTGCCATACCGGCGCAGATTGCGCGCACGGCCCGGAGGTTGATGTACCGCTTCCTGGGTTATACCGGATGGTTGAAGGACTTCTTCGCGACATTCGAACGAATCCGTGGACTGAGATTTGAAGGAAGCAGCGGATAGAACCGGCAACCAATACCCGAGGCACCGATCCGGGAGGTCGGTGCGCAACGGCATGCCCGGATGGGGCCAAAATTCATTACGCGAGTTCAAATCTATGCCTGTGGAAGTCATTGGACGCCGACAGAAGTGGAATATAATACGTGTACGTGTTAAATATGAGACACAATGACACTGTATGTCAGCAACAGGCGTCAACTTCGTCAAAATGCCCGTGCGAGTATCAATAACGCGCTTGTTTTAGGGCTAGTATGGCTCCGTATTGCGCTCTTCGCTCTGCACCAGCGCGTCTGAATTATTCAATTCTGACTTGCAAGCACGGATCGGCGTTCAGAGAGTTGTCCTGCCGGTCCGGCGTGCGCGGTGGATCATTCAGTACAGAGGCCTTTTCCCAATTCAGATTACTTATGAGACCCAGCATTCGATTTGTTCCTCGGACGTTCTTGCTCTGCGGATGGCTTGCTGCAAAGGGCAGCACGGTTGTTTATGATGTGGAGAATGCCACGGTTGGGATGACCCCATAGTCCCCCGGGTCGGATCCGTTGCTGGCGGATTGGGTCAATGCATCACCGGTCACACCGAAATGCCTGATAATCCCAAATTTCAGCGATTTGGATGGCAAGGGAAAGTATTGGTTTGGCGGCTGGTCCGGCGGGACAGCGACACCCGACAGCCCTCGATGATTTGTATTGTTTAGCCGGAATTAGCCGTAC
>JBJTAZ010000106.1:0-7382 GCA_046091085.1 Nitrospiraceae bacterium | reverse complement strand
CGTCGGGTATCTGCCGGCGGAAGACCCCCGCCTGGCGATCCTGGTAGTGGTGGACGAGCCGCGCACTGAGCAATGGGGCGGCACGATTGCGGCGCCGGTGTTCCGGCGGGTGGCGGAGCAGGCGCTCCCGCATCTGGGCGTGTCTTCCAAGTCGCCGATCAAGCTGGTCAGGGATGAACGCGGCCCGGCCGATCGGACGCTGGTGCGAGTGGCATCCCTGGGGGACCCGTCATGACCTTGGCCGAACTCGTCGAGCCTTTGCAGATCGCGCCCGGGCCGGGCAGCCAAGGCATTCATGTGACCGGGTTGACCGATGACTCGCGTTCCGTCAAGCCGGGCCACCTGTTCATTGCGGTGAAGGGCGGCAAGGCGGACGGTCATCGGTATCTGGCCCAGGCGGTCCAGGCCGGCGCAGCGGCCTTGGTGGTGCAGGAGCGGCCGGCGGCAGCCTCGTTGCCTCCGTCCGTGCCGGTCTTGTTCGTGCCGGATTCCCGTCGTGCCGTCGGCCTTCTGGCCAGCCGGTTTCACGGGGACCCCTCCTCCAAGCTGGCCATGATCGGGGTGACCGGGACGAACGGCAAGACCACGATCACGTATCTCTGCCGGGCCGTGCTGGAAGCGGCGGGACGGAAGGTGGGTGTGATCGGCACCGTGGCGTATCAGATTGGGAAGGAGCAGATTCCCGCGTCCCACACGACGCCCGGCGCGGTGGAGCTGCAGGAACTCCTGGCCCGCATGGTGGCCGCGGGGATGGACGCGGCGGTCATGGAGGTGTCGTCGCACGCGTTGGCGCTGGACCGTACGGCCGGCTGCGAGTTCGACCTGGCGGTGTTCACGAATCTGACGCAGGACCATTTGGATTTCCACACCGACCTCGAAGACTATTTCCAAGCCAAGGTGCGTCTCTTCTCCGGCTTGACACAGTCCGGGAGGAAACTCCGGCCCAAGCGCGCGATCGTGAACGTGGACGACGAGCGTGGTCGGCGCGTGTGCCAGGCCTGCCGCGTCCCGGTCTGGACGTACGCCGTTCACAATCAGGCCGACCTCCGCGCCGAATCGATGAAACTCTCGCTCGCGGGGACGACCTTTACCGCCGCGACTCCGGCCGGCCGGTTCGACGTGACGAGCGCATTGGTGGGGGAACACAACGTCTACAACCTACTTGCGGCCATCGGCGTGGGGTTGCAGGAAGGCTTGACGCAGGAGCAGATCCGCGCCGGGTTGGCCTCGGTCGAGAACGTGCCCGGCCGGTTCGAGCGCGTGGACGCGGGCCAGAATTTCACCGTCGTGGTGGACTATGCCCATACCGAGGATGCCCTGATGCGCCTGCTGGCCGCGGCCAACCGGCTCAAGACGGGCCGGATCATCACGGTCTTCGGCTGTGGCGGGGATCGCGATCGGGGGAAGCGGCCGAAGATGGGCCGCGTGGCGGCGGAACAGAGCGATGTCGTCGTGCTGACCTCGGACAATCCGCGCAGCGAGGATCCAGCGTCGATCCTGCGCGAAGTCGAAGTCGGCGTCAAGCAGGCACTGGCGATTCCGTCGGCGCGGGCGCAGTACCGGATCCTGGCCGACCGCCGCGAGGCGATCGAAGCCGCCATCGGCGAGGCGCGGGCGGGAGATACGGTGTTGATCGCCGGGAAAGGCCACGAGGATTATCAGATTGTCGGCAGCCAGAAGCTGCATTTCGACGATCGGGAAGTGGCGCGGGAAGCCTTGCGTTCACGCGGGCACGCCTAAGGAGGGTCTGTGATCAGTCTCGAGCGGCTCGAAGGGATTACCGTGTTGGGGATTCAGACGCGACCCAAGGAGGCCGCCTATGTCCTGTGCAACGACCCGGAAACCGGGACGACCTTTGCCGTCCATCCGGGCGAGACCATCGGTGAAGCGCTGGAGCGAGTGGAGTCGCGGTATAGCGAGGCGATGAAAGGACATCATGGGGGTGATTGCCGGATCCGTCGCTGAGCAACCGGCGCTGAGGTCCGGCCATCCCTATCCGTGGGATGCCATGCCGCTGTTTACGGTGGAAGAGGTCCTTGAGGTGACGGGAGCGCGCGTGCTGGTCTCCGGCGGGGGCCGACTGGCGCGCAGCGGATTCCGACGCCTCTGCACGGATTCGCGGCAGGCCCGGCGCGGCGATCTGTTCGTGGCCCTGCCGGGGGAGCGCTACAACGGGCGGGAGTTCGTGGAGGCGGCGATCCGGAAGGGGGCGTCCGGCGCCTTGGTGCAGGGGCAGGCCTGGGGCAAGGCGTCGGCCAAACCGATTTTCGGCGTGCCCGACGTGGTGCTGGCCTATCAGCAATTGGCCGCGCACCATCGCCAGCGGTTTGCCGGGCCTCTGGTCGCGGTGACCGGGAGCAACGGCAAGACCACGTGCAAAGAAATGACGGCCTGCGTCCTGGCCGAGCGGGGCTCGGTGTTGAAAACGGAGGGCAATTTCAACAACCGGATCGGCGTGCCGCAGACGCTGTTGCGCCTGACCCAGCGCCATGAGGCGGCCGTGGTGGAGATGGGCGTCGATCGGAAGGGGCAGACGACGCGGCTCTGCGAGATCGCCCGCCCGACCATCGGCCTCATCACCAATATCGGCCAGGATCATTTGGAATTTTTCGGGAGCCTGGGCGACTCCGCCCATGCCAAGGCCGAGTTGCTGGACTGGATTCCGGAGGACGGGACGGCGGTGCTGAATGCGGACGACGCCTATTTCGATTATTTGGCGTCGCGGGCCCGCTGCCGGATTCTGCCGTTCGGCCTGTCGGCGCGCGCGCTGGTTCGCGCCGCCGATGTGACCGTGGACCTCCGCCGGGGCACGACGTTCCGGCTCGTGCTGCCCGAACGGGCGCGCGGCACCAAGGTCCAACTGGCGGCGCACGGCACCCACAATCTCTCCAATGCGTTGGCGGCTGCGGCCGTGGGCTACGCGCTGGGCATGAGCGGCGCGGCGATCGCGCGCGGGCTGGAACGCTTCAGGCCCGTGTCCATGCGCTCGCAGGTGAAGGTCTGTCATGGGATCACGGTCATCAACGATTGTTACAACGCCAACCCGCCTTCCATGAAGGCCGCGCTCACGCTGTTGGCCGAACTGGGCGCCGGAGCCAGGACCATCGCGGCGTTGGGCGACATGCTGGAGCTGGGGCCCGAGTCGCCGGCCCTGCACCGGGACGTCGGCGCCCATCTCGCGGTCCAGGGCATCACGCATCTCGTCGCCTGCGGGCCGTTGGCGCGGGCTTTGGCCGAAGGGGCCAGAGCGGCCGGCATGGCGGCCGATCGGATTCACGAGGCGGCCGATTCCGTTGGCGGCGCGGCGCTCTGCAAGCGGCTGGCGCAGGAAGGGGACACGGTGTTGGTCAAGGGGTCGCGCGGGATGGCGATGGAACGGGTCGTCGAGGAACTGACCACCAGATGAACCGCACGGAACGGATGAACTGACGCATGCTCTATCTCTGGCTCTATCCGTTGCACACAGAGTTTTCGTTCCTGAACGTCTTTCGGTATCTCAGTTTCCGGATCATCTATGCGGCCGTGACGGCTTTCCTCGTGGCGTTCGTGCTGGCGCCCCCGCTGATCAGGAAATTGCAGAAAATTCGGATGGGGCAGCAGGTGCGGGAAGACGGCCCCAGCACGCACCTGTCGAAATCCGGCACCCCGACGATGGGGGGTGTGCTGATTCTGTTCGCGATGGTGCTGGCCACGTTCCTCTGGGCCGATATCACCAATCGCTACGTCTGGCTCGTGGTGCTGGCCACCTTGGGATTCGGGGCGGTGGGGTTCGCCGACGACTATCTCAAATTCGTGCGGGGCCGCTCCAAGGGGCTCACGGCCTCGCAGAAAATTCTGGCGCAGGGGCTGGTAGCGCTCAGCATCGGCTTGGTCTTCTATGTCCTGCCCGGCTATTCCACGCAGCTCAGCGTGCCCTTCTTCAAGAACTTCACGCCGGACTTGGGAATCCTCTACATCCCGTTCGCCGTGCTGGTCATCGTGGGGGCGTCCAATGCGGTGAATCTGACCGACGGGCTGGACGGGCTCGCGGTCGGCCCGATCATGATCGCCTCGCTGGCCTATACGATCGTGGCCTACGTGGTCGGCAACAAGATCACTTCCGAATATTTGTTGATTCCCTATATCGAGGGCGCCGGGGAGCTAGCGGTCTTTACCGCCGCTATTTTCGGCGCCAGCCTGGGCTTCCTCTGGTTCAACACCTACCCCGCCTCCGTGTTTATGGGGGACGTGGGCTCGCTGCCCCTCGGCGCGGCGCTCGGCACCGTCGCGGTCGTGAGCAAGCACGAGCTGCTCCTGCTGCTGGTCGGCGGGGTGTTCGTCATCGAGGCCATCTCGGTCATCTTTCAAGTGGCCTCCTTCAAGTCGCGGGGGAAACGGATTTTTCTCATGGCGCCCATCCACCATCATTTCGAGATGAAGGGGTGGGAGGAGCCGAAAGTCGTGGTGCGGCTCTGGATCATTGCGATCCTGCTGGCGCTCTTAAGTCTGAGTACGCTCAAGCTTCGATAAAGGGACGCTTGGTGGAGCGAGATGGCATTTCCAGCGGAAGCTGAAATCAAGGGCAAGCGCGTGACCGTGGTGGGTTTGGCTCGCAGCGGTGTGGCGGCGGCGCGGCTGCTGCAGGCAGTCGGGGCTCAGGTGACGGTGGCGGACGGCAAGGAAGCGGCGGCCTTGGCCGAGCCCCTCTCTCGGCTGGACCGGAGCGCCGTGACGGTGCTGGTCGGCGCCGGCTACGAAGCGGCGCTGGATGGGGCGGAATTGGTGGTGATCAGTCCCGGCGTGCCGTTTCGCCTGCCGGCGCTCGAGGCGGTGCGGCGGCGCGGCGTTCGGGTCATCGGCGAATTGGAGCTGGCTTCCCGGTTTCTGCGCGCGCCGATTTTGGCCGTCACCGGGACCAACGGCAAGAGCACGACCGTTACGTTGCTCGGTTTGCTGCTGGCCGAAAGCGGCAAGAAGGCCTTCGTCGGGGGCAACCTCGGCACGCCGCTCTGCGATGCGGCGCTGGCTTCGTATCAGGCGGGGTCCGGGAGGGGGCTCTATGACTATGTCGTGGCGGAGGTGTCGAGCTTTCAACTGGAAACGGTCGAACGGTTTCATCCCAGAGTGGGGGCCTTGCTGAACATCACGCCGGATCACCTGGATCGCTATGACTCGCTGGCCGACTATGCGGCGGCCAAGTTCCGGCTGTTCGAGAATCAGACGCAAGGAGATATGGCCCTGTTGAACCTGGATGACGAGAAGGTGGCGGCGCTCGCCGGGACGTTGTCGGCCAAGACGCTGGGATTCAGCAGGACTAAGCCTCCGGCTCGCGCCGCCTGCGAAGGGACGTTTGTGGACGGAGGCGTTCTGGTGGCGACGATCGGCGGGAGGACGCAGGACATTTGCCGCAAGGATGAATTGCGACTGCTGGGCGGCCATAACCTATCCAACGCCTTGGCCGCCACGGCGATCGGCTTGGCTTGCGACTGTCCGATTCCGGCCATGCGGCAGGTGCTCCGGACCTTTCCCGGTTTGGAACATGCCCTGGAGCTGGTGCGGGAGCGGCAGGGCGTCCGCTTCGTCAACGACTCCAAGGGGACGAACGTGGACGCGACGCTTAAAGCGTTGGAGAGCCTGTCGCAGCCGATCCTGTTGATCGCCGGCGGCAAGGACAAGGGCGGGGATTTCACCAGGCTGCGGGTGGCCGTTCAACAGCGGGTCAAGCGAGTGATCTTGATCGGGGAGGCGGCGCCGCTGATCCAGGCGGCGCTGTCAGGCTTCGACCGCATCAGTCGCGCGGCAACGCTACGGGAGGCGGTGGAGATGGCGGCGCATGAGGCTGAGGCGGGCGACGCGGTGCTCCTCTCGCCGGCCTGCGCCAGCTTCGACATGTTCGCCGATTATCAGGACCGGGGTCGGCAGTTCAAGGCGTTGGTCAATCAGTTACCGTGAGGCGTGAGGCGTGAAACGTGAGGCGAAGAAGCGTGCGAGTGACAACGTCCACCGGACTTTGCACTTCACGCTTGACGCCTCACGCCTCACGCGAGGCTGATTATGTCACGCAAGGGAATTCAGGCCGGCACGTTGGCGTTGCCCTGGGCTGGGTCCGGCGCCAAGACCAAGGAGCCGGCGAAGGCCGACGGGGTCTTGCTGTTTGTGACGCTGATGCTGGCCTTGATCGGGCTGGTGATGGTGTTCAGCGCCAGCGGGGTGGTGGCCGGCAACCGGTTTCACGACTCGATCTATTACCTCAAGCGGCAGTTGGCCTGGCTGGCCTTTGGGTTTCTGCTGCTGCACGTGGCGTCGCGCCTGGACTATACCCTGTGGCAGCGGATGGCCCTGCCGATTCTCTGCCTGACGGTTCTGCTGCTGGTGCTGGTGTTGATCCCGCACGTGGGGACGGTGGTGAAGGGTGCAAGGCGCTGGCTCCGGTTCGGCCCCATCTCCATCCAGCCGGCCGAGATGGTCAAGCTGGTGGTGGTGCTCTATCTGGCCGCCTATCTCACCAAGAAGGAGGGGCGGGCGACGGCGTTTACGACCTGGTTTGTGCCGCCGATGCTGGTGATCGGATTGTTGGCCGGACTGGTGGTGCTGGAGCCGGATTTGGGGACGGTGATCGTGGTGGGGTTGGTCACGATGGTCCTGCTGTTTTTGGGCGGCGCCAAGCTCGGGCATTTGCTGGGCCTGGTGCTGATGGCGGTGCCGGTGGTGGGACTGCTGGTCTGGCGCTCGCCCTATCGCATGCAGCGGCTCATGACCTTCCTGGATCCGATGAAGGACCCGACCGGGGCCGGCTTTCAGGTGAACCAGTCCTTTTTGGCCTTCGGGAGCGGAGGATTGCTGGGCGTGGGGTTGGGCGAAGGCAAGCAGAAGCTGTTCTTCCTGCCCGAGGCCCATACGGATTTCGTGCTGGCCTTGGTCGGCGAAGAGGTGGGCCTGCTCGGCACGGCGTGCATCATGCTTCTCTATGCCCTGCTGGTGGTGAAGGGGTTTCAGATCGCGAACCGGGCGCGGCAACCCTTCGGCCGGCATCTGGCCTTGGGGATCACCCTGTTGATCGGATGTCAGGCTCTGATCAATGCGGGTGTCGTCACCGGCATGTTGCCGACCAAAGGGTTGACGTTGCCCTTGGTGAGTTACGGCGGCTCGTCGCTGATGGTGAGTTTGCTGGCGATCGGCATGCCCGTGACCCGCACCTTGGCCGGAGGAAAGGCCCCGGCCGCCGCGTCATAGGAGAGAAACACGAGATCGGCCAATGGCCCCGTCGCTTTATTCGCCAGTCCCGGATAGGCATTGGGCTCCAACAGCACGCGGCGGATCCGCATGAGCCAGGCGGCCAGGCTCACCGGACGACTGCAGGCGCCGCCGACGCCGACGACCAGATCGGCCCGTCTCGCCCGCAG
>JBJTAZ010000105.1:0-3132 GCA_046091085.1 Nitrospiraceae bacterium | reverse complement strand
ACCAGCAAGACCGCCGCCTCAGGGCTCCTGGCCCGGAACGACCGGTAGGCGGCCGAGGCGATGAAAAAGGCCAGGATGGCGAACATGGTGCCTTGGAGCGGGACCATCATGAAGTTGTAGATCCAGCCGAAGGCGGTCATGCCGCCGTTGACCGTTTCCTTCCCCTCCAGCCAGAGCCCGACCGCGATGGTGCCGAGCATGGCGGCGTAGAGGACGAAGCTGTAGCCCCAGCCCGGTTCCTTGCGGCGGATCTTGACCGCGTGGATGTGGAAGAGGCTGGTGACGCCCAGCACGAGCGCGAAGCCGCC
This sequence comes from Nitrospiraceae bacterium, assembly GCA_046091085.1. GTDB lineage: Bacteria > Nitrospirota > Nitrospiria > Nitrospirales > Nitrospiraceae > SYGV01. The sequence goes on along the minus strand of JBJTAZ010000105.1, from coordinate 2,824 downwards.
GATGATCTGGAGCCACTTGGTGACGGTGGTCAGCATCTCCTCGGAAGCCGGATGCGGCACGTAATACTGGGCCGCGAAGACGATGCCCGTCACGAGCGTGATCAGCAGGGGCAGTTGGCGGCGGAAGAAGATCATTTCACGTCCTTGAAGAAATCGAGGAAGAGCGTTTGAAACTCCGTGCCGAACAAGACGCCGCTGGTCGCCAGGATCGTCCCGATCCCCAGCACGCAGAGGATGATGCCCTTGCCGATGTCCTGGCCGCGCAGGGTACCGACCTGAATGGGCTCGCGGGACAAATAGGCGCTGGCCGCGTAGAGCTCCTCCCCGATCAGCGTGTAGTCGCAGGTGGTCACGAAGAACGGCAACTGGTGGTCCGAGTCGGTCCCGGCGATCTGGATGGCGCCGGTGCTGGCCCCAGTCTCGGTCAGCAGCAGCGACTCGGCGAAATAGGAGCCCATGAAAAAGTTGGCGGCCGGCTTGCGGCGCAGCATGATCCCGTCCACGGCGGCCGTGTAGCTGAACTGGTCGGTGGTGATGAAGAAGTTGGAATCCTCCTTGAAGACGTCCGGCTTGCCCGCCTCCAGATAGGATTGCTTGGTGATCTCCTGGCAGACGGCCATGACGATCGGGTCCCGATGCGGCACCATGAGGTCCGTTTCGTAGGCGGCGACGCGTTTGGCCACGCGGCCGAGGATCACGGCGGCGGCAATCGTGGAGGGTTCGCTCATGTCGCCGGCGCCGGTCAGGTAGAGGATCGGCTTGCCCAGCTCCGTGGCCCGCCCGATTGCCTCGTCCACCGCGTCCAGCCCGGCGATCCGCCGGAGGAAGATCTCTCGTTTTTTGGCCGCCTGGATCGAGGCGAAGAGCACCGCGCCGAAGAGCAGGACAAGCAGCAGGTTATTGGCCTGATTCCAGTTGATCCAGTTGGGTTCCGGCGTGGCCGGTTCCGCTTGTGTCTCCGCCCGTTCGTTGCCGTCGCCGGCGATGACGGTGACGATGTAGGCAGTCCCATCCTTGAGCTCGACGCCCTTGCCGGTCTTGATGTCGTATTGGTGATAGGTCCTGGGGACTGGGCGAGTCCACCAGGGGTTCTTGAGCTCCTTCGCATAGTGGCTGTTGGCGGGAAACTCAGCCAGTTGCTTGGCCGCAGCCCCGTTCGTTGCGTCGGCCAGCATGACATGATAGTGGACCGACGGCCCCTCCCCCGGCTCGGGCGCCCAGGTCACCGTGAGGCCGCCGCCTCCGTCGTTGGGGGTGTCGAAGACCCGGACTTCGCGCGGGGCCGAGACTCCTAATGCCCAGACGGGTGCCGGCCAGGCTGCGGCCAGGGCGATCGCCAGAACCAGTTGGCGCGACCATCCTGTCATGCCGGTCATGTCACGCGCTTCGTGCATCGTCAGCCTTCGATGAGTTCCACGTTGGCGCGCGGGATGACGGTCGAGCTTCCGTCGGGAAATCCGACTTCGAGCACCCGGACGTGGCTTTCGGTTTCGATCAGCCGCAGATCCGGCGGCAGCGACTTCACGTTGCCGATCCGGCCGAATAATGGATCGCGGATGACCCGGACCTGATCACCGGCCTGGATGCCGGCCCGTTCCTCCGCCCCCTTGTCGGCCGGCTGCGCTGCGGCGGACTTGGCCGGCTTCGGAATGATGATCTCCGGCCGGATGACGCCGGCTCTGATTTGCGTGGCGCCTGAAATGGACGCCTTGTGGTCTTGATGGGCGGCCAGCAGGGCAAAGGTCTTGGCCGCCATGGGGATCACGCCGAATCCTTCCGTGATGACGAGAGACAAGCCGAGCCGCTCGGTGCCGGTGATCGCGACGCCCAGATCATAGCCCAGCAGCTCGCGTAAGTCCTTATCGTGGATGCCCCCGACGACCAGGGCCGCCACGCCGACTTCCCTGGCCTTGGCCATCGTGTCGGCCCCCAGAAACGAGCCGCCGACCACGATCTTGCCTTTCATCGCGGGCTGGAGATGGCCCGGCGCGAGCCGCTCATCCGGCGACTGGACCGCCATGGCCAGTTGCCCCCAGGTTTCTCCCCCGATGCCGAAGATGCCCTGCACGAGGCTGGCGGTACATTGCACCGTGACGCCCTGGCCGGGCAGTTCTTCGACGACGGTCCCGTCCACGTAGGCCAGGAGTTCCAGGGCCTTGGGCGGCTCGCGCAGGAGGATTTGGCCTGTGATCAGGGACACGGACTCCAGCTTGCCTTCAATGGGCGACCGGATCTCGGTCCTGAACCACTTGATCAGCGGCTTGCTCTCGGCGATCACTTCGTCGTGGGTCACCGACTCCCCTTCCTTCTTGGTCAGATAGTCTTTGATCTCGTCCGGCGCCGCGCCGAGCAGATTGGCCACGTTCACCACGTGGATCTTGCCGGCCAGCTCGGTCCGCGCGACCACCGTATCGGCCTGGACCCGATCGCCGGCCTTCACCGTGACGGTGCCGGGAATGGGCAGGAGCCGGCGTTTCCGGAGCACCGATGTCTCGGTGACCGTCAGCCCTGGTGTGTAAGAGTGAGCCATCTTCTTTAAGTCGTTAGGCGTGAGGGGGGAGGCGTTGAGCGAAAGGCCCAGTCTTCTGGCTTCACCTCTTACGCCTCACGCTTCACGCTTCACGCCCTGTTTCGGATACAAGTCCACCGCCTGGTACCACTTCGTGAGGGCCTTGAGTCTGGCTTGGTTGTCGCTCGGCAACTGGAGCGGGCGGCCCCGGCCGTCGAGCAGCAGCCCCACGACCCCTCCCCTCACTTCACGGGTGACCGGCGTGCCTTTGCCCGAGCCCATATCCACCGTCTTGGCCGGGCGCAGCTCGACGGT
>JBJTAZ010000104.1:0-2844 GCA_046091085.1 Nitrospiraceae bacterium | reverse complement strand
TCGATCGGAACCGTGCTGCTGGGCCTGGCGCGAGAAGCCGGGCGGAACGTGCTTTCGACGCCGGAGTACCGGGTACGATCCACGTTCTACAGCATGTATGTGCGCGAGGGTGCGGCTCTTTTAGATTCTGCGATTCTTCGGGCATGATGGCGGCGCGGGCCTACGAGTCTCCTCTTCTGCTGACGATTTTGAGTCCGGGACGGCTGCTTTTGGACGAGGTGGTAGCCACCGGCGGGACGATCTCTGGCACGCGGTGACCAGCGTAGCGGGAAGCGTGGTGGCGTTCGTATTCCTTTTGCTCGTGAAACTTCCAATAGGCATCGAAGTCGCCACTGGAACGGAGGGCGCGCAGACGCAGCACCGCTTCGGAGCCCGTGAGACTCCACCGGGCTCCGGTCAGATTCATCCGTATCCGTACGGCGAAACCATCTTGTGAGTGGCGGCGAGGGCTGGTGAGATGGAGTCGTGATCCATCGAGGAACCAAGAGAAGCGAGGCGATCGAGGAGATCGTCGGTGAGTTCGAGCGGAGCGGCCTGACCAGTCGGGACTTCAGCGAACAGACGGGAATCGCGGCCGGCACGCTGGATTCGTGGCGGCGGCGTGTGCGGGACCGGCCGCGAATCGTGCCAGTGAAGCTCGCGGAGGATGGCGCGGCGGCTGCGGGCTGCGCGGGATTCCAGTTGAATCTGCCGAACGGGGTGCGGATCGAAAGCGGGTGGGACTTCCCCGAGCAAGCGATGGCGCGGCTGCTGCGGCTGGCGGCGGAGCGGTAGATGTTCGGATTGGGCCCGGCGACGAAGGTTTACGTGGGGCTGGAAGCGGTGGACATGCGGAAGGGGTTCGAGGGCCTGTTCGGGCTGGTGCGCGACTACCTGGGGCAGGACCCGATGAGCGGCCACCTGTTTCTGTTCGGCAACCGGGAGCGGACCAGGATCAAGGCGGTCATCTGGGACGGAAGCGGGCTGTGGGTGTGCGCCAAGCGCCTGGAGCGGGGCCGGTTTCAGTGGCCCCAGGCGGATCCGGGCGAGCGGCAGGTGACGATGCGGCCCGAGCAATTGACATTCTTGTTGAACGGAATGGACTTGGAGAAAGTGCGTTTCCGGAAGAACTGGCTGCGCCGGTAAAGTTAGTCAAAAAGGGCGCCGGATATGGACGGCGAGCCCCGTGTGGAGTATCATGGGACTTCGATCCCGTGAGTGAAACGATGCCTAGTACGGTGGAGGAGCTTCAGGCCCTGGTGGCCTCGCTCCAAGCCAAGTTGTACTGGGAACATCTGAGGGCGCAGTCGCTCCAGGAGCAACTGCGGCAAGCGTATCTCAAAAGGTTCGGCCCGCGGACCGAAAAGCTGAGCGACATGCAATTGTGGCTGCTCGAGCAGGAGCCCAGCGTGACGCCGGAGGAAGTGGAAGCCGAGGCCAGCCGTCCGCCGGTGGAGCCATCGCCGAAGCCGGAGCGGGACAAGAAGAAGCACCCCGGACGGCGGAAGCTGCCGGAGAATCTGCCGCGAGTGGTGACCGAGATCCCGTGCGCGCCGGAGCATTGCCAGTGCCCGTCGTGCGGCAAGGAAATGCCGGTGATCGGCCACGACGAAAGCGAAGTGCTGGATGTGGAACCGGCCAAGTACTTCGTGCGGGTGACGCGGCGTGAGAAGCGAGCCTGCAAGTGCGCGGAGTCGAAGGTGTCGTCTCCGGCGTTGCCGCCGCGGATCATCGAGAAGGGGCTGGTGAGCGACGCCGTGGTGATCGCGACGCTGACCGGCAAGTACTGCGATCACCTTCCGCTGTACCGGCAGGAGTCGATTCTGCGGCGTGAAGCGGGGTTCGAGGTAAGCCGTGCGACGATGACGGGCTGGATGATGGAAATCGGGGAGATGGCGCTGCCGGTGGTGGAGGGGATGCGGCTGGATCTGCTGGCGGGCGGGTACATACAAGCCGATGAGACGACGGTGGATGTGCAGACCCGCGACAAACGGGGCGAGAATCATCAGGCGTATCTATGGCAGTACGGGCGTCCCGGAGGAGAGACGGTGTTCGACTTCCAGATGGGCCGGGGTAGAGAGGGTCCGAGGACGTTCCTGGGAGGATTCCAGGGGATATTACAGACTGACGGCTACAACGTCTATGACCACGGTGTGGGTGGGCCGGCGAGGGTGCATGCCGGATGCTGGGGCCACACGCGCCGCGGCTTCGTGGATGCCGTAAAAATCAACAAGAACGACATGGAAGCCGTGCGGATGGTGATTCGCATGGACGCGCTGTTCGCAATCGATCGAGGGGCCAAGGAAAAGGATCTGGACTTCGCGCGGCGGCTGGAGCACCGCAAGGCGTACATGCCGGAATGGGTGGACGCGATTCAAGACGCCTGCCGCGTGGTGGGTCCGCAAGTGTTGCCGAAAAGCGCGATGGGCAAGGCCATCGGTTACACGGTGAACCAGTGGGAAAAGCTGATGGCGGCGATCGGCCACGGTGAGGTCGAGGTGTCCACGAATGAGGCGGAGAATTCGAAGCGGCCGGTGGCGTTGGGCCGGAAGAACTGGCTCCATATCGGCAGCCAGCAGGCGGGGCCGAAAGTGGCCGTGATCCTCAGCTTGGTGGAGTCCTGCCGGCGCTTGGGCATCCCGGTCAAAGTTTACTTCGCCGATATCCTCCCCGGCCTGCGCAACCGGCCCGCCAGCCAGGCTCTTCAACTCACCCCGGCCCGCTGGGCAGCCGCCCGCGCCTGACCGGGTGGATTCGCCGTACGGATACATTCGAGGGCCTGTTCGGGCTGGTGCGCGACTACCTGGGGCAGGACCCGATGAGCGGCCACCTGTTTCTGTTCGGCAACCGGGAGCGGACCAGGAT
>JBJTAZ010000103.1:0-4558 GCA_046091085.1 Nitrospiraceae bacterium | reverse complement strand
TGACCGGCTTGATCCGCTCAAACCCGGCCTGGCGCAGCCAGGCCGTCGTATCCTGCACCGTATAGTTGTTGCCGCGTTCCGTGAACAAGAGCATCGTGGCGGCGACCAAAGTGGCTTCCTGGGGATAGAGCCCGGCTGCATCCTGTAGAAACGCATCCTGGATCAGCATTCGCCCGCCCGGATTCAGCGCGGCGGCGGCCCGGCGAAAGACCTTCAGGTTTTCTTCCGGCGAGTAGATGTGCAGGACGTTGGAGTACCAGATCACGTCGTACTTGCCGGGGATCGGCTGTTTCACGAAATCCACCGGCACGTAGGACAGGCGCGTTCCCTGGGGATACGTGGCCGCGATCTCTCTGGCCACCTCCAGCGCCGGGGCCCGATCGGCCACCGTGGCGCGCAACGAGAGATTCTTCGCCAGGAACGCCAGGGCGTAGGTGCCTGGCCCGCCGCCCAAGTCCAAGAAGGTCTTGGCTCCCTTGAGGCCGACTTGCGCCGCGACCTTCGGCGCCACTTCCATCGAACGGTGGTGCATGGCCCAGGAAAATTCTCTTCGATAAGCCGCTGCATCCGGCTCGTCGTCCTCCAGCGGCTTGCCGGATCGGACCTGCTCGGTCAAGTGTGACCAGTCGGTCCAATGATTTTTGATCAGCCGCAAATAGGCGCCACGATATTTGGTGCTGGCGGCGTTGAGCTCGCCTAGGCCCAGCGGCCCGTTGCGGTAGCCGGCTCCCTGCTTGCGGAGCAGTCCGACGCCGGCCAGATTCCGGCAGAGGATGTCGAGGCCGCGCCGGCTCGCGCGGAGCTTCGTGGCCAAGGCCGCAATCGTCCAGACTCGCCCGCCCATGACCGTGAAGAGATCCAATTCCAGGGCGGTGATCAGGATTCTGGGCAGCCGATAGGCAGCGATCGCGTCGCGGAAGTCTTCAAAGCTGAGAAGAGGCTTGGGGCGCTGCGTCTTCGCCATCCTGCGTTTGCCTATCGTCCGAACTGCTGCTTGCACCAACGAATGGCGCCGATGACGTCGTCCAGCTTGGCCAGGTCCACCTGTCGCTGAAAGGTGACCGCCACATATTCGTCGGTCATCTCGGTCGCTTCTTCGAAGCCGGCGCCCAGAAAGACCTTGCGGACCTTGGCCACAATCGGCTGCAAATAATATTTGGCCTGCTTCGCCAGCTCGTCCGATCCCAAGTCCTCGGGCGTCCCGTCCGAGAGCAGGCTCTTGATGTCGTCCATGTCCATGCCGGTCTGGCAAATTATGCGCCCGTCCGGGGTCAGCTCCAGCATCCAGCTTTCGTCGTCCAGCGACAAGGCCAGGGCCCCACCCGGCTCCAGCTCGTACAGCACAGGCTCGCGCCGGCACAACTGCGCACGCGTCTCCGCCCACTCTTCGCTCATGTCCGTCCCTCGCCCGTGACCGCCTGTCCCTGCCCGCTATCGGCCAGGCGAGCCTGCAATTGCTCCAAGCGTTTCGTGTTGTCCTCCAGCTTGGGCAACTGATACTTGCGGTCCATCTGCACTACCAAAGCCAACAATTCCACCGCGTCTTCGAGCCGGCCCATTTCTTCGCAACATTGGGCCATCACATACCTTGCGCTACCGGTCCGCAACTCGTCGCCGTTCCGCTCCGCCACCGCCTGGCTGGTCTGGCAACAGGCCAGGGCCTCCTGATGGCGCTGCTGTACGAGATAGGTCCGCCCCATCATCCGCCAGGCATCGGCAATGCCGCCCTGGTTGTCCAACCGACGCATCAAGGCCAGCGATTGCTCGTAGTAGCCCATCGCTTCTTCGTACCGTTTCGCTTCTCTGGCCACCAGCCCCAAGTCGGAGAACAGGACGGCCAGCCCCGGTTCATCGCGGGACTGCCGCATGATGTCCAGCGCCTCCAGGTAATAGGCGCTGGCCCGGTCCCACTCCCCGGCATCGGCGCGAAGATTGCCCAAGTTGGCGAGGGTCGTCCCGATGCCTCGGCTGTCTCCCAATATTTTTTGCAGCTCGAGCACTTCCTGGTAATAGGACTGGGCTTGCTCCCGCCGCCCGCTGACCGCGCAAATGTTCCCCAAATTCCCGAGCGTGGCCGCCAGGGCGCGCCGGTCCCCGGTGATCCGGTCGTAGTCCAGGGCCTTGGCGTAACAGACATAGGCTTCCGTATAGTGGCCGTTTGAGAAAAAGTCGTTGCCCTGCCGGTTGAGCTGTTCGGAGTGGGTGGGTTGCATGGTCAGGACTGCAGGGCCCGCTCGAGGACCGGCTTGGCGCCGGTGAGGATCGGCGTGCCGTCGCCTGGCAGAAGCGTGTCGAACGTATACTTGAGCAGCCGTTTCAGCCCTTCACGGGCCTTGGCGGGATCGGCATACTTGTCCGCAGCGAGCACACTGAGCGATCCCGCCGGCTTCCCGATCAACGCATCGCCCAGAATCAGAATGCCCTTGCCCTGCTGAATGAAGAGCGCGGACTCGCCCGGCGATTTCTGGTCCTTAAGGTGGATCGCCCAGATACCGCCCGGCAGCAGTTCCCCGTCCTTGTAGGTCTTGGTGGCCTTGATGGCCATCTGCGGCGCATCGGCCTCCGGCACCATGACCTGGCAGCCGAACTCGGCCTGGCAGGCAGCGGCCTCCCGTTCATGGTCCCGGTTGGTCAGGAGAATGTAGTCGAGCTGGCCGCTTTTTCTGACCTGGAGCCTGTCCTCCGGCGCCATGGGCGGCGGGTCCACCAACACCCGATGCTCCCCCACGAGCATGAACAGGCCGTTGAAATCGAGCTGCTTCTCATCCGAGAACCAGGACCATTGCCAGATGCCAGGCAGAAGTTGTTTCATCCTAGAACATCCAGGTTGAGGTTGAGGCTAAGTTCGGAAATCTCGGCCTCAACCTTAGCCTTAGCCTTCCTATAGCGTAGCAATCGCATCTTTGACGACTTTGGTCACCTTCGCCAGAATGTCGGCTTCGTTCGGCAGGTCCAGAATGTCGTCTTCCGGCACGGTGATGAATTTCCGGTTGGACCCCTTGGTCAGGGAGATCAGGAACATGCTGTTCGAGGGGGTCACCGGAATCACCACCTGGACGGCCGCATCGATCTCCTTGATCAGGCCGAGAAACTTCTGTTTCCCCGCTTCTATTTCATCCATCGAACGGCACCCCCTCTCTCAGACGAACCGAATGGCTATAAACCGCCCTTGCCGCCGGCGCCGGCCAGCAGCTTATTCACTTCCTGCAGGATCAGGTCGGCCCCGGCCAGGTCCATATTGCCCACCCGCTGCCAGCGGATGACCCCATCCTGGTCGATGATATAGACGTTGGGAATGAACTTGCCGCCGCCGTAGAGTTTATCCGTCGTCTTCTTCGGGTCGATCAAGTAGGGGTAGGTCACCTTCGCCGGAAAGGCGGAGAGAAACTCCAGCACGTTCTCCTTCGAATCGCCCGAGGAATTCACCCCGATGACCGCCACCGGCTTGCCTTGGGTGGCCTCATAGACCTTCTGCAAATTGGTCCCCTGCATCATGCAGGGCTCGCAGATATGGAACAAGCCCAGCACAATAACCTTGCCCTTGTACTGATCCAGGGACACCGTCTCGCCGGCAATGGAAGTCAAGGTGAAGCTCGGCGCCTTCTCCCCGATCTTGAAATAACTCTTGGCCGTCACCGATACGGCCAGGCTCAGCACCAGCGCCGGGGCCAATATCAACGCAAGCATTCGTTTCATGGTAGGGTCCCTCCTCGAACGTCATCCGTAGTTGGCAACCCGTCTTCGGTTGCAACGGAGAACCGACCGCTCAATACCGACAACTCACAACGCGACTATCCTAGCACGGCGAAAAAATCAGGGGCAACGGCCGTGCGCCGGGGCAGAAAGGCTAGAACAGGCCCAATTGCAACTCTTCGGCCTTGGTGAACGGAATGGGATACTTCTCGGTGAAGCAGGCGTTGCAGTAGTGGCCGGGGCTCCCCGGCGAGGCATTCAACATCCCTTCCAGGCTCAGGTAGGCCAGGCTGTCCGCGGTGATGTACTTGCGAATTTCCTGGATCGTATGGCTGGAGCCGATCAGCTCCTTCTTGGTCGGCGTGTCGATGCCGTAAAAGCAGGGGGAGACGATCGGCGGCGAGCTGATCCGCATGTGGACCTCGCGCGCGCCGGCCTGCCGGAGCATCTTGATGATCTTGCGGCTGGTCGTCCCGCGCACGATGGAGTCGTCCACCACCACCACCCGCTTTCCCTCCAGCACTTCGGACACGGCGTTCAGCTTGATCTTCACCCCGAAGTGGCGGATGGCCTGCTCCGGCTCGATAAAAGTCCGACCGATATAGTGGTTGCGGATCAAACCGTTTTCGAACGGAATGCCCGAGCCTTCCGAGAAACCCAACGCGGCCGGCACGCCGGAATCCGGGACCGGGATCACGATATCCGCCTTGACCGGAGCTTCCTTCGCCAACTGCCGCCCCAACGCCTTGCGCGTCAGATAGACCGCCCGGTCGCCGAAGATTTTGCTGTCCGGCCTGGCGAAATAGATGTACTCGAACACGCACTTGGCCGGCTCGGTCTTGGTGAACGGCATGTAGCTCTTCAC
>JBJTAZ010000102.1:0-5531 GCA_046091085.1 Nitrospiraceae bacterium | reverse complement strand
TCCGGGTCCTGGAGGTAGAGGCTCTGACTCACCGTATGGTCGCTCATGCCGCCGATCGTCACGCCGGCTCGTTCCAGCTCCCGTTTAGCGGACCGCAACTCGTCCAGACTGTCTCCGATCTTGATGCCGATGTGATAGAGCCCCAGCCGGCGGCCGGGAGGCTGAGCCGGCGCGTCGCCCACCTCGATCAGCAGCAGCTCATGATGCGTTCGGCCTGATGTCAGTGCCGCCGCCGCGCCGTTGAAAATCCGCCCGACTTCCCGGAACCCCAGCAGGTCCCGATAGAAAGCCAGCGACCGTTCTAGGTCCTTCACATAAAACACGACATGGCCGAGATAGTGCGCGTTCATGGACTCACCTCGCGAACGTGATCCCGGCTTTCTGCACTTCCTGATAGGGGAGCAGCCACACCAGCGATTCGTCGCTGAGGTCGCCGACTTGGATGCGGTTGCCCCAGGGATCGCGGAAGTCGCAGCGGAAGCCCGGCGCCAATTTGAGTTTATACTTGTTGATGAGTTTCTTCCGCACTTCCTTGATCTGTTTCTCGTCGCGCACCATGAGCCCGAAATGTTTCACGCGGTCCGGCTGGAGCTTGTCCACCTCGAAGATCGCCATGAACTGGTGCTCGCCCAACTTGCACCAGGCCGCGCCTTCGCCGCCCCGCAACATCTTGAGGCCGAACACGTCGGCGTAGAACTTCACCGCCTTCTTGGCATCGGTGACTTCGATCACGATGTGGTTGCAACCGTATACGTGAACCGCCATGGCGCCTCCTTCCCGGCCCGTGCCTCGACCTTATCGGAGATGTCCCATCCTGCCAGCCTGATAGTCTTGCACCGCCTGTACGAGTTCCTCTTGCGTATTCATGACGAAAGGGCCGTAACGGGCGATCGGTTCATGGATCGGCTCTCCCGCCATCACCAGCATCGTCGCATCCTGCTGCGCGGTGATATGGATCGGCGCGCCGGACGTGCCGACCACCGCCAGCTGTGCCTCGGCGACCGGTTCCGACCCGTTGACCATCACCTGTCCGCTGAGCAGGAACAGCGCCACATTCCATCCGGCCGGGAATCGGAGCGTTGTGTCATGTCCGGCCGTCAGGCGAAGATCGTGGAGCTGCACCGGCGTGACCGTCGTGGCCGGGCCCTTCACCCCGTTGAACTCGCCCGCGATCACACGCACGGAACCGGCCCCGCCGGCCAACGGCACGACAGGAATGTCCTCCTGCACGAGCGGTTGGTACCGGGGTTGGGACATCTTCTTCGCCGCCGGCAGATTGACCCACAACTGGATCGCTTGCAACGTCCCGCCGCGTTTGGCCCATTCCCTCTCGTGCAATTCCTCGTGGACGACGCCGGAGGCCGCGGTCATCCACTGCACGTCGCCCGGACCGATGACCCCCGCATGGCCCGCCGAGTCGCGATGCGCGACCTTGCCTTGGTACACGATCGTGACCGTCTCGAATCCCCGATGGGGATGTTCGCCGACGCCGCGCGGGGTGTTCGTCGGCGTATAGTCCGTCGGCCCCGCGTAATCCAGCATGAGAAACGGACTCAATTCTCGATCCAGGTCGTTGCTGGGAAGCAGATTGCGCACGTGGAATCCGTCGCCCACGACGTGCCGAGACCCGGGCCGATAGACCTTCACCCGCGCCGCTGTGTTCGCTCCGGTGGCCAGCATCGCATCGCTCATGGTGCACCTCGCTTTCCGTTCCCACCGTCCGGAGCCTCGGCTCCGCTGCCCCGCAAGACGGCGGCGACGGAACGTATGATAGTTCTAGATAGAACCAATGTCAAGGGCTCGGCCCTTTCGGCGGTGAACCTGCGCGTTTTCATTGTGTTCTGGCTCTTGGCCCGGCCATTCCGCTAGAATGGGCCCGTGAAGTACCGCATCAAAACCGGCGACGAGCTGGCCTGGCTGCTGGCCCATACCCACGCGTTCCAGGGCGGCCAGGTGACCGACCTGCACCTCCGCAAGCAACGGCTCTACGACGAGTCCACGGGACGTCACATCCCGGCCGGCACGACCATCACCGCCATCATCCGCTATGATCTGGCGATTCGTGGCGAGGCTGGACTCTATGCCCTGACCCGCGTGGCCAAGTTGACGATGATCGGAGCCACGGATTTTTCGATTTTCGAACACGAGGGGACGGATTGCTCTGAGATCGGCACCATCCACGCCGAAGCCTCAGGTGGCCGGCTCCGATTCTGGTTCGATCCCCACGGGGAGCTGTACGTCATTTGCGACGAAGCGACGTTGGAAGAAGTCTCCGTGCCGGGAGCCGGCAAACCCAGCCGCACCGGCATGACGGAATGGAGCTTCCAGGCCCCGACCGGTAGCCTGCCGACCGTGAAATGGCTGCTGGAGCAGCTGGACCGAGTCGGGCTCCCCTGCACGTGGCAGGCGGGCAAGCGTTCGGCCGGGTCGCATCGAACGATGCGGTGGGAAGGCCGCCTCGTGCCGGCGCCCTACCGGCCCCGCGGGAGCCAGGGCCAGCCCCGAATCGGCGGCGTGGTGGTGCAAGCCTACGGGCCGCTCGACGGCTACGCCTTCATGATCGCGCTCCGCGCCGCTTCCCCCCAGGACAGCGCCACGGGCCGACTCTTCATCGCCCTGGCCGACCTTATTGCCCGCAACTTTCCAGGCATGTGCCTCACCGGCGATCAGGTCATGGATGGAGAGGAATGGCTGGGCCACGGGCTGGACGGACGACCGTCCCCGCGTGGCGCGCAGGATCAAGCGGGAGAGGAGATTCGCCGGATGCAACCGGCGGAGTGACGAACCCTACGAGTGAGCGGCGTGTCCGTTCCCGTTTCCAGACCTGTGGCCATGGCCGTTCCCGGATCCGTTCCCGTTCTTCCGATTCACACATTCCACCAGATGCCAGAACCGCAGCGGGTTGACCTTTTCCTTCCGCGCCACCAGCAGCGACGTGCCCTCCAGGACATGGTTCAGCGAGAGGTCGGTCCGGAACCCGATGCGCTTGCAGAGCGGAGAGATGGCCTTCTCGACGGCGGCAATCAGTTTATTGCCGTTGCTGAAGTGGTTCAACATGATGATCCGCCCCCCGGGCCGGCAGACCCGGATCATCTCGGTCACCACCTTGCGATAATCGGGAACCGCCGTCACCACGTAGGCGGCCATGACCGTGTCGAAGCTGTCGTCCGGAAACTCCATCTGCCCCGCATCCATGCGTGACAGTTCGACGTGCGTCAACCCATGTCTCCGCACCTGCTCCCGCGCCTTCGCCAACATGCTGGCGGACAGGTCGATGCCGACCACCCGGCAATGGTGGGGATAGAGCGGCAGCGCCAAACCGGTGCCGACGCCGACTTCCAGAATCCGCTCCCCATGCGCGACCGACAGCCGGCGAACCGTGGATTCGCGCGACTCGTGGAAAATCCTGCCGAAAATCTGGTCGTAGACCCCTGCGTAGTTCGAGTACACCCGTTCGACTTGTTCCAGATCCATGCATCCTCCATCCCCCGCCCGATCCAGCCCTTGGCTTGGACTCCCAGGCGAAGCTCGCCGGGGGAGGCCCGAACGCCTGGTGCCAACGTAAGAGCGGGGGTAGTAACCGAGGCGGGAAACTTGGTTCGTAGGACTGAACGATAAGGCCCGCCCGAGCAAGAAACCGGGGGTACTCTAACCAACTTGCGGAGAAGAGTCAACCGCGCCGGACGGGCTCCGGAAGGCCCTCCGCTCTTCCGCGACACCCGCCGCTATGGTATCGTGCGCGGCTTGAGAGGCTTGCGAAGATTGAGGGGAGAGACACGGCCATGTTGCTGGCAGGACTGTTCGGCGCGCTGTTGTTCCTGGCCTTGGTGATCGGGGACTGGTGGTACTTCTCCAGCCAGTCGGCGCAGGCCGGGGTCTATGGGTGCAAGATCGCGGGCTCGCCGGATCGCGCCCCTTGGCCGCCGATGGCGGCCATACGCTCTCGCTTCGATGCCACCGGCCGGCTCCGGTTGCCGAACGGCCTGGCCCATTTCTTCCCCGACGAGCGGCAGATCGTCCTGCGTTCGCAACAAGGCCTCCTGCCCAGCCGGTTCCGAACCGCCTGGCCGCTGAAAGCCTCGTTCGAATTGGCTCCCGACGGTCGTCACACCGACACGCTGTGCATCAAGCGCATCCCCTGGTCCTCCGCAATTCTGACCTCCTTGTGGTTCCTCACGGTCGGCGCCGGAACGTTGACGTTCATCGTCATGTACCTGGCCGACGGAGGCCTGGCCTCGCTCAGCACGATCTTCATGGGATTGGGCATCCTGGGCATCGGCCTCCTGGTGCTGGCCTTCGGCCTGGTCACCATCGCCTTTGCCTACCGGCTGGAGAATCACCGGCTGACGCTAGCCTATCAGGATCTGCGGGCGGCGCTGGAGCCGCCGCAAGGCTCAGGATAAGTAGGCGTCCAAGAACGCTTGGTACTCGGCAGGGAGGCCGGTCTTGCCGGAGCGGGCCAGTCCGGCGATGATGCCCCGGTGTTTCTGGCTCAAGCCGGACTCCGCAAAGGCCGATTTGTAGCAGGCCCAGCGCCTCGCCTGATCCGCTGCCGCCAGGGCCCGCTCCTCCGGCGTCATCGCCTTGAGCGCGCCGGTCAGATGCGCGATCGCCTTCTCCACGCTGTGGTAGGGCGGGGCGAGTTTCAACTGCGCATAGAATTGCTCCAGGTGTCCCCGGAACTCGTCCCTCAACGCAACGATCTCTGGATTCTCTCCGGCCATCTCGACCTCGTCCTGTCGCAAGATAATGGATCGATCAATGGGCCGCAACCTTTTCCTGCTCAGTCCTTTAAATGCATGTGATAAGGTCCGCGATGCGAGGAATAACGAGCATCACGTCTGCGGACGCCGCCGAGATGGTGAGGCGGCCGTATCTTTGTCTTTGATGGCCACTGCAGGACTAAGGAGCGAGAAAGGATTATGGTATGATCCGCGCATGCCGCCACAGGAACTTCCCCCATCCTCCATCCGCGCACAGCTCAAGGCCACGGCGCTGGAGGCGGCCCGGGTCGCCGGGGCCATCCTGACCGACGCGGCCCGCAACGGCTTCCGCGTCGAGTACAAGGATGCGGTCAATCTGGTCACGGATGCGGACCATCGCTCGGAACAGGCGGTGATCGCCGTGATCCGCAAGACCTTTCCGGAGCATCGGATTTTAGCCGAGGAAGGCGGCGCGCAAGCGGGCGGCGATCCGGACTACCGGTGGGTGATCGATCCGCTGGACGGCACGACCAACTTCGCCCACGGGTTTCCCGCCTACTGTGTGTCCATCGGCGTCGAGTACCGGGGTGACTGCATCCTCGGCGTCGTGCTGGATCCGACGCGGAATGAGCTGTTCGCCGCCGAGGCCGGGCAGGGCGCCTTTGTGAACGAGACGCCCTTGCACGTGTCCCGCACGCCGAGGTTGGACGTCTCGCTGCTGGTCACCGGGTTCGCCTACGACATCCGCGTCAGCGCCCAGAACAACCTGGACAACTTTTCTCGCTTCGCCCTGACCGCGCAGGGCGTCCGCCGCACGGGGACCGCCGC
>JBJTAZ010000101.1:0-22446 GCA_046091085.1 Nitrospiraceae bacterium | reverse complement strand
GACTTCTTCTCATGAATGGCCTCGCGCCCCTTCTCAACCACATGGTCGAAGGCCTCTGTGGCCTTGCCGGCCAGATCGCGCAAGTCGTCCTCGGCTTTCCTGGCATAGCCCCGCAATTGCTCCCTGGTCGCCCGACCGGATGGCGGCGCCACCAACAGGGCGACCGCCGCCCCGACCAGGGCTCCGCTCAAAAACGCCAAGCCGACTGCTCCCGGTGAGAATCCTCGATCATCCGCCATTGGACTGTCCTCCTTCTCCATGAGACATTCGTGACTTCACCACCGCCGATGCCGCTCTAAATCCCGCCACCAGGCCGGCCAGGTTCGTCAACCAGGCTCCATTGCGGCCACTGACACTGTCACGCACATTTTGCACCATCACGCCGACTTCTCCGACCGCAGGGAGAAACACCGACGCATGCTCGACCCCCTCCCGCGTGTAGTCGGCCAACTGGTTCAGGTTCTGGGTGGTCTCGCGCATCTCTTTCAGCAGCGACGGCAGATCCCTGTTCATTTGGGCCAGCAGCTGCCCCGATTCCGCCACGGTCTTCTTGAGCTCGATCAACACAGGCACCAGGACGCCGACCAACACGGCCACGCCCAGAGACACAACGATCGCCGCTATTTCCACGCCCGTCATGGTTACTCCTCCTTCAACTTCCCGCCATGCTATCGAATCACCGGGCGCTTGGCCCGCCAATCGGTGGCCTGCTCGTAGGCATGGGCGCCGCGCAGGAGTGTCTCTTCTTCGAACGGCCGCCCGATGAGTTGCAACCCGATCGGCAACCCCGCCTTGCTGAACCCGCAGGGTAGGGCGATGGCCGGATTGCCCGCCAGGTTCACCGAGATCGTGTAGATGTCCGACAGGTACATCTGCAGCGGGTCTTCGGATTTCTCCCCCAGCTTGAATGCGGGCGTCGGCGTCACCGGCGTAGCGATCAGATCCACATCGCGGAAAGCCGCCTCGAAATCCTGCCGGATCAACGTCCGCACCGCCTGGGCCTTGCCGTAGAAGGCCTCGTAGTAGCCGGCGCTGAGCGCGTAGGTGCCCAGCATGATCCGCCGCTTCACCTCCGGCCCGAATCCCTCCTGCCTGGTCTTCATATACATGGCCAGCAGGTTCCCCGTTTCTTTGGATCGAAGCCCATACTTGACCCCATCGTACCGGGCCAGGTTGGAGCTGGCTTCCGCCGTCGCAATCAGGTAGTAAGTGGCGATCGCCGCATCGGTCCTGGGCAAGGCAATCTCCTTAATCTCCGCCCCCAACTGCTTGATCTCCTCAATGGCCGCCTGTACCGCTTGCTCGACTTCCGGATCCAGCCCCTCTGCGAAGTATTCACGCGGGACCCCGACCCTGAGCTTCTTGAAGTCTTTCTTCTTGAGCGCCTTGGCATAGTCCGGCACCGGAAGATTGGCGCTAGTGGAATCCAGCGGGTCGTGGCCGGCGATGACCCCCAGCAACATGGCTGCGTCCGCCACGTCCTTGGTGATCGGGCCGATCTGGTCCAACGATGACGCGAAGGCTACCAGGCCAAACCGGGACACCCGCCCATAGGTGGGCTTCAGCCCAACCACGCCGCAGCAGGCAGCCGGCT
This sequence comes from Nitrospiraceae bacterium, assembly GCA_046091085.1. Lineage (GTDB taxonomy): Bacteria > Nitrospirota > Nitrospiria > Nitrospirales > Nitrospiraceae > SYGV01. The sequence continues at coordinate 20,852 of JBJTAZ010000101.1, read as the reverse complement.
GCCGGATGGAACCACCGGTATCCGATCCCAGGGCTGCCGCACAGACATCCGCCGCCACCGCCGCCGCCGAGCCGCCGCTCGACCCGCCCGGCACCCGGCTCAGGTTCCAGGGGTTCCGGCTCGGGCCGAAGGCCGAATTCTCGGTCGAGGACCCCATGGCGAATTCATCCAGGTTGGTCTTGCCCAGCAGCAGGTAACTTTGACCGCGCAGCCTGGCGATCACAGAGGCATCGTAGGGCGGCACGAAGTTGCCCAGCATCCGCGACGCGCAGGTCGTCAGCACATTCTGCGTGCAGATGTTGTCCTTCACCGCCAGCGGCATGCCCATCAGCGGCATTGTGCGGCGCCAGCCCTTGAGTTTCTCGTCCAAGGCCTCGGCCTGGGTCATCGCCGATTCCTTCGTCAGCGTGATGTAGGCCCGCACCTTCGGCTCCACCTGATTGAGGCGCAAATGGTAGGCCTTCACGATCTCGGCGGCCGTGACCTCGCCCTTGGTAAACTTCTCCTGCAGTTCGCGCAACGTCAGTTTGTACAGCGACATGACTCCTCGAAACAGGCAGCTTACGGTTTGCTCACGATCTTGTTGCGCTCGCCCACCCGGATGATTTTCGGCACATGGCGCTTGATCTCGTCTTCCGCATAGTACTCATAGCAAAAGATGATGATCTGGTCGCCTACTGCTCCCTTGCGGGCCGTCGGGCCGTTCAGCACGACTTCGCCACTCCCCCGCTTGCCGGCCATGGCATAGGTCGTGAAGCGCTCGCCGTTGTTCAGGTTGGAAATGACAATGGCCTCGTAGGGCAGGATGCCCGCCGCATCGAGCAGGTCCTCGTCCACGGTCAGGCTGCCCTCGTAGTCCAGGCAGGCATCGGTCACCGCCGCACGATGGATCTTGGATCGCAGCATTTGTCGAAACATGATTGTCCTCTATTGTCCGGTCCATGTATGTTGCGAGTCGAAGCGACTCATGATTTCGGCACCCTACTCTAGAATCCGCGGCACCCGGAAGTGCCCGCTTTCGCTCTCCGGCGCATTCGCCAGCGCCTTCTCGACCGGCAGACTCGGCCTGGCCTTGTCCTCCCGAAAGACGTTCGTTTGCTCCAGCACCGTGGCAGTCGGCTCCACACCGGTCGTCTCCAACACCTTCAGCTTCTCCACATAGGTCAGGATCGCGCTGAGCTGTGTGCTGAACGCGTCCCGCTCCGTTTCAGTGATCTCCAGCCGCGCCAATTTGGCCACATGTTCGACATCGGCCTTGCTGATGTTCATGCTATCTCATCCCCCCCGCACCTCACTCCACCGTCACGCTCTTCGCCAAATTCCTCGGCTGATCCACATCCGTGTCCCGCAGCACCGCGAAGTGATAGGCCAGAAGCTGCAACGCCACCGTAAACAGTATCGGCGTCAACAGCGCCGGCACCTCGGGGATCGTGAAGACCGCGTCCGCCACGTTGCCGAGATCGCGCTCCCCCTCGCTCATCAAGGCGATGACCGGCGCATTGCGGGCCTTGACCTCCATGAGGTTGCCGACCGTCTTCTCGTACAGACGGTCGTGCGGCGCCAGCACCACCACCGGCATGTCCTGATCGATCAGCGCGATCGGACCGTGCTTCATCTCCCCGGCCGCATAACCCTCCGCGTGGATGTAGGAAATCTCCTTGAGCTTGAGCGCCCCCTCCAGGGCGATCGGATAGTTGATCCCGCGCCCCAAATACAAAAAGTTCCGCATGGTGTAGTACCGCCTCGCGATCGCCTGGATGTCCCCGTCGCGCTTCAAAATCTGCTCAACCAGGGACGGCAGCGCCACAAAACGCTCCAGCCACACGCGCCCATCGTTGGCGTTCAGCACCCCGCGAACGCGCGCCAGGTGCAAGGCCAGCAGATAGAGCGCCGTGAGCTGCGCCGTGAACGCCTTGGTCGAGGCCACGCCGATTTCCGGCCCACAGCGGGTGTAGAGCACCCCGTCGGATTCCCGCGCGAGTGTGCTGCCGACCACGTTGACGATGGACACGACGCGGGCGCCCCGTTGCTTGGCTTCGCGGGCCGCCGCCAGCGTGTCCGCTGTTTCCCCCGATTGGGAGATCGTGACGAACAAATCGTCCTTCTCGACCAGCGGGTTCCGATACCGGAACTCGGAGCCGATATCCACTTGCACCGGGGTCCTGACCATGTCCTCGATCAAGTACTTGCCCACCAGCCCCGCATGCCAGGAGGTGCCACAGGCCACGATCCAGATGCGGCCGATCTGCGCGAACTGCTCGTCGGTCAATCCGATATCCGGCAGGTCCGCTTCGCCGGTTTCGTAGGTGTAGCGGCCGCGCATCGTGTCCAAAATCGCCTGCGGCTGCTCATGGATTTCTTTGAGCATGAAAGGGGCATACCCGCCTTTTTCCGCCGCCGCCGCATCCCAGGACACCCGCGTGACAGGCCGTCGCACCGACAGGCCCTGCCCGTTCGTGATCGACATCTGAGACGGCGTCACCAGCGCCACGTCCCCTTCCTCGAGGTACGTCACATCCCGCGTATGGGCCAGCATGGCCATCACGTCGGAGGCCACCAGCGTCGCGCCGGCGCACTGGCCGATCACCAGCGGGCATCCGGAGCGGGCGGCAACCAACGTGTGCGGCTTCTGCTCGCAGAGCACCGCAATGGCGTAGCTGCCCTGAATCACTCCCGTCGCCTGGCGCACGGCCTCCACTAGGGTCGCTCCGCGTTTCATATTTCGGGCGATCAGATGCGCCACCACTTCGGTGTCGGTTTCCGATTCGAACCGATAGCCGTCTTGCTGCAGTTCCTGTTTGAGCCCGACATAGTTTTCGATGATCCCGTTGTGGACCAGCACGCAGCCGCCGGAGCGATGCGGATGCGCATTCGGCTCGGATGGCTTCCCATGCGTGGCCCACCGCGTATGCCCGATGCCGATCCGACCGTGGATCGTACGATCCGCAAGAGTTTTCTCAAGCTTGGCCAGCTTGCCGGCGCTGCGCCGCACTTCAATCTTGCCCTCGTGCAGCACCGCCACTCCGGCCGAATCATAGCCCCGATATTCCAACCGCCTCAGGCCATCCAGCAAGACGGGCACGGCCTCTTGATCACCGACATATCCAACGATGCCGCACATGGCCGTTCAGCCTTTTGCCTTTCGCTTGACCGTATTGCGCTTCGTGGGGCGTGAGGGATGGGACCTCTTGGACTGCGCCTCGCGGTTCGCGCCTGGCGCCTGATTCCCCTCTAAGGCCAACAAGGCCCGACGGCGCGCCGCCCAACCGGGACGGTTGACTTGCGCGGCCCTTGCGACCGCCAAATCATCGGGCGGCACATCCTGCGTCACGGTCGAGCCCGCGGCAATCACGGCCCCGCGGCCTATTCGCACCGGCGCAACCAGCTGGCTGTCGCTGCCTACGAACACCTCGTCCTCGATCACCGTCTCATGCTTGCGGACCCCGTCGTAGTTGCAAGTGATCGTGCCGGCCCCGATGTTCACACCGCGCCCGATCTTGGCATCGCCCAGATAACTGAGATGATTGGCTTTGGACCCTTCGCCCAGTTCGGCTTTTTTGGTCTCCACGAAATTGCCGACTTTCGCGCCCCTCCGAAGCACCGTCCCCGGCCGCAAATGCGCAAAGGGCCCGATCGTGACACCTTCCTCCAGCAAGGCGTCCTTCACCACACAGCCGTCCTGCACCAGCACGCGGGGCCCCAGCCGACTGTTCGTAATGCGCGTCTGGGCGTGGATCACACAGTCCTCGCCGATCGCGGTCTTCCCTTCCACGGTCACATTGGGATAGAGCACCGTGTCCTGCCCGATCTGGACATCGTGATCGATCCAGGGCGTCGCCGGATCGCGCAGCGTGACCCCCGCCTCCATCCAGCGGTCGCGAAGCTCCTGCCGGACGACCTGCTCCGCCATCGCCAACTGCCGGCGGGTGTTGATACCCAGCGATTCCTCGGCAGAAGGGGCCGCCATTGCCGCCACCGTCAGCCCCCGTTCCACCGCCAGGCCGACGATATCGGTGAGATAATATTCCTGCTGCGCGTTTCGCGGCTCCAGCTTGTCCAGCGCTTCGAACAGAAACGATCCGTCCACGACATAGGTGCCGACGTTGATCTCCCGGACCCTGGCCTCCATAGGGGTTGCGTCGCGATCCTCCACAATGCGCAAGACCGGCCCGCCGGTGTCACGGCGCAGTACGCGCCCATACCCCGCCGGGTCGTCCAGAACCGCCGTCAGGACCGTGACCGTTGCCCGTTCCGACTCATGCAGGCGGAGCAACTCCCTGACCGTGGCTTCCTTCAGCAGCGGCGTATCGCCGTTGAGAATCACATAGGCCGACGCCGGCGCACCGCGCGCGCGCAGGAACGCGCCACGGGCCTGCATCACCGCATGACCGGTGCCCAACTGTTGCAGCTGGACGGCAAACAACCGTGCAGGAGCCGCCCCGCGCCCGACATGGGCCGTCAGCCCCTTCTCGCGCTTCGCCGCGCTACGCGCGCCGGCCGGATCGCCGGCGGCTGCGCCATGAACCTCGATTGCGGCTTTCACCTGCTCCCCTTGATGGCCAATCACCACGACCGTGCCGGCCCCGGCCAGCCGATCGGCGAGATCCAGCGCATACAGGACCATAGGCCGACCCGCTACCAAATGCAGCACCTTGACCTGCTTGGACTTCATCCGCTTTCCCAAGCCGGCTGCCATGACGATCGCGGCCAACCCCGGAACGCGAGACTGGCCGATTGGTCGATTGGGTGTTTGATTCATCACAAACCGAACATCAATGATAGATCAGCACATCCGCACAGACTACGTCAGGCGATCGGCACTTCCACGTCGGGCCGCTCGACCGAAGCCGGCGTCCGAGCCGACTTGGGCTGCACGGCCGCCGGCATAGAGGGCGTGGGCTGGTAGAGCCCCCCCGAGACGATCAGCCTCATCGCCTCTTCCACGCTGATGTCCAGCGGCACCACCTCCGTCTCCGGCACCAGCAGAAAGTAGCCGGATGTGGGGTTCGGAGACGTGGGCACGTAGACGTTCAACAAGGGCTCCGTGGAAATCTGCTGCACTTCTCCCTGGGTCACGCCGGTCACGAAGGCAAAACAATAGTGGCCGTTCTTGGGAAACTGGATCAGGACGACGCGGTTATACTTTTCCCGTTCCTTGAAGGAGAGGATGTCCATCATGGCTTTGAGGGTCGCGTAAATGCCTCGGACCACCGGAACCCGATGCAGCCACTCCTCCCAAAGCCTGACGACCTGGCCCCCGATAATGTTGGTCGCCAACAAGCCGGTGGTGAAAATCAGCGCGAGCAGCGTCAGGATGCCGAGCCCTGGTACGTAGGAATCGGGAATGACGAACTTCGCCAGCACCCCGCCTAAAATCCCGTCCACCGTCAGAAACAGGGTCTTCAGAATGAGCACCGTCCCCCAGATAGGGGTGATGACCAACAACCCGGTCAGGAAGTAGCGTTTGAGGGAGGCTCTGAATGTCTTCACAGGGGCGCTCTCCTTGCGGGCTCATCATACAGTCTTGCACAGGGTGTCGCAAGCCTTTTCTTGCTATTTTCAAGCACTTGGACTAGGATCATCCCTCTCGACCATGGGTAGATTTGGAGGGAAAAAATGGGCGCAAAACGGGGGGGGCGTCGAGGCCTCCTCATCACGGTCGAGGGTGTCGAAGGCAGCGGCAAAACCACCCAGTGCGCGCGTCTGGCCAAACGCCTCCGGGAGGCAGGGCACCGGGTGCTCGAAACCAGGGAACCGGGCGGGACGCCCTTGGCCGAACAAATCCGTTCTCTGCTCCTCGACACGGACCGGACCGAGCCGATCGCGCCTGAGTGCGAATCCCTGCTGGTGTTCGCCTGCCGCAGTCAGCACGTCAGCCAGGTGATCGCGCCGGCCATCCGGAACGGAGCGATCGTCCTCTGCGACCGGTTCGTGGACTCCACCCTCGCCTATCAAGGCTATGGGCGCGGCCTTGACGTGAAGACCCTCCGGTCTCTCAACCGATTTGCCACCAACGGACTCGTCCCCTCGCTGACCTTGTTGTTCGATCTCTCCGTTCAGGCAGGCCTGTCCAGGCGGCGGCGCGACGAACTGGAGCTGAACCGGCTGGACCGGGAGGCCAAGCAATTCCACGAGCGCGTGCGCCGGGGATTTCTTGCGCTAGCCGCCCAAGACCCGCGCCGGATCAAAGTGCTGGACGCACAGGCCGATCCCGACCGCGTCGAAGCGGAAGCCTGGACATTGATCCAGCGCTTTCTCGCACCCCGGCCGGCCAAACGGTCTGCGCGAAGAGCTCGCTGACCATGCCCTTTAGCCATCTCATCGGACACGACAGGCCCAAGGCGATTCTGAAGGCCGCGATCCTTCACGATCGCGTGGCCCATGCCTACCTGTTCCACGGGGAGGAGGGCATCGGCAAAAAACTAGCGGCCATCCTCTTTGCCCAAACCGTCAACTGCGAAACGCCCTACGGCAAACAGGGGCCCGATGCCTGCGGCGTCTGCCGATCCTGCACCCAGATCGATGCGAGGACCCATCCGGATTTTTTCCTCATCGAACCGGACCGCGAGCTGGCCAACCCCCAGATCAAGATCGAGCACATCCGCCAGATGGAAGAGCAGATCGTCTATCGTCCACTCGTCAGCCCCTGGAAAATCTACATCATCGACGACGCGGATCGACTGACCCAAGGGGCCGCCAACGCCTTGCTCAAAACCCTGGAGGAACCGGCCGCGCATAGCTTGTTCCTGCTGATCAGCAGCAGACCCGCCGCCTTGCCGAGCACCGTCCGCTCGCGATGCCAGAGCATCCGCTTCGTGCCGCTCGCCAAAACCCAGGTCGAAGCCGCCCTGATTACGCAACGGAACCTGCCGCCGGATGATGCGCATTTTCTCTCCATGATCGCCCAGGGCCGGATCGGGCTGGCCCTTCGAACCGACCTGGCCGAAGCCCGCAAACAGCAGGAGGAGTTTGCTGCCCTCACTGATCCGGCCACCTTGCGCTCCATCGCCACAACCCTGACGGCAGCCGAATCGCTCTCCAAATCGGACCGGGCCCCCGAAGCCTTGGAATGGCTGACACGATGGGGCCGCGACCTCCTGCTCGTCCGCATGGGGGCCGATCCGGACCATCTCCTGAATCGAGACCGGCTTCAGGAGCTCGAGCGGGCGGCGGCAATCGTCCAGCCCCGGCTGCTGGTCGAGGTGCTGGAAGAGATCCAGGCGGTGGAGCGCCACGCCGGACGGAACCTGAACGTGCAACTGGCTCTGGAACAGATTCTCCTCCACCTGCGCGATGCAGTCTCCTCGCCGAGCCCCGCCGCCCCGGCCCGATAATCTAGCTTTCGAGACTCTGCCCTGCTATCTTGAGCGCGACATGGCGAAAACCTTCTACATCACGACGCCCATTTATTACGTCAACGACGTGCCGCATATCGGCCACGCCTACACGACCGTGGCCGCCGACGTGCTCGCCCGCTATCGGCGCCTGCGTGGAGACGATGTCTTCTTCCTAACCGGTCTGGACGAGCATGGGCAGAAGGTCCAGCAGGCCGCAGCCAAGGCCGGCATTGCCCCCCAAGACCATTGCGACCGCCTCGCCCCCCAGTTCACCAACCTCTGGCAACGGCTGAACATTTCGAACGATGCGTTCATCCGCACGACCGACGCTGCACACAAAGCGATCGTGCAACGATACCTGCAACAGTTACACGACAAGGAATTGATTTATAAGGCTGACTATACGGGATGGTACTGCACGTTCGACGAGCGGTTCTGGACCGAAAAGGACGTTGTTCAAGGCCTCTGCCCGGACTGCAAACGGCCGGTCGAACAGATCAGTGAGAGCAATTACTTCTTCCGAATGAGCCAATACCAAGAGCGCTTGATCCAACACATCGAATCGCACAAAGACTTCGTCCGGCCCCAGTCGCGCCGAAACGAGGTGTTGGGCTTCCTTCAGAAGCCATTGGAAGACCTGTCTATTTCACGCCCCAAATCGCGCCTCTCCTGGGGTATCGAACTCCCCTTCGATTCGGACTACGTGACCTACGTCTGGTTCGACGCCTTGGTGAATTACATCTCGGCCCTCGAGTACCTGCCCGACAAACCATCGTTCGACCGATACTGGCCTGCCTCGGTCCATCTCGTCGGCAAGGACATTCTCACCACCCACGCGGTCTATTGGTCCACGATGCTCATGGCCTTAGGCATTGAACCGCCAACGACCATCTTCGCCCACGGTTGGTGGACGGTGAACGGCGAGAAGATGTCCAAGAGCCGCGGGAACGTGGTGGACCCCTATGCCATCGTGGATGAGTTCGGCGCGGACGCATTCCGCTACTTCCTCCTGCGTGAAGTCCCCTTCGGCCACGACGGAGATTTTTCGCGAGAGGCCCTGATCGGCCGCATCAACACAGACCTGGCCAACGACCTCGGCAATCTCTTGAACCGCACCTTGACCATGATCGAGCGATTTGCGAAGGGCCTGATTCCCCCGCAGCACAACCTCGTAACAACCGACAGCCAACTCCGCGAACAGGTTGGCCAGTTGCCTGGCTTGGTGGAAGCCCATGTGGCAAAGCTGGAGTTCAACCGGGCACTGGAAAGTATCGGCAGCGTCATCCAGGTTGCCAACCAACACATCGACAAGAGCGCCCCTTGGAGGCTGGCAAAAGACGAGGGCAACCAGCCTATCCTGCAATCGGTTCTCTACGACGCGGCGGAGGCGCTGCGCATCATCGCGCTGATGCTGTCCCCCTTCATGCCGCAGGCAACCGAGGAGATCGGGCGACAGCTGGGGATCAGCCTTGAAAAAACCGAACCGCAGTGGGGCGGGTTACAGCCGGGAACGGCCATCGCCAAAGGCAAGCCTCTGTTCCCTCGCATCGAACAGACAACCAGCCAAGGAGACTCACGCGTGAATCAGGAACAACCGGTCAGCCCGAGCCCGCAGCCGATACAGGCAACCCCTGCCCCTCAAACAGCGCCGCCTGTTGAGACCCCACTCTCCATCGATGAGTTCATGAAGATTCAGCTCAAGACTGCGACGGTCCTGACCGCCGAGCGGGTGCCCAAGTCCGAGAAACTGCTGAAACTCCAAGTAGACCTGGGCGGCGAGCAGCGCCAGATCGTGGCCGGCATCGGCAAGCGCTACGAACCGGAACAGCTCATCGGCAAGCGGATCGTGATCGTGGCCAACCTGAAGCCGGCCAAGCTGATGGGGATCGAATCGCAAGGCATGGTCCTGGCCGCCGGCGACAAGGATGTCGGCGGGCTCGTGACGGTGATCGAGGAGGTGCCGCCCGGCACGAAGGTGAAGTGAACGAGGGCCGATCCCGGTGAAACTGGCCGCCCCCCTCATCCTCCTCTGCCTCCTGGCCGCCTCCCCCCTGCAGGCAGCTGAGGCTCCCTCCATTCCGGCCATTCCGGTCCTTCCGGCCAATGGCCCCAACGAGTCGGTGGCCACCGACGTGCTGGTGCGGGTCGTGGCCCACGGCGCAATGGTCCTGGGCGACGACGTAGGCGGCGCCAGGGTCACGATCACGGAGGTGGCGAGCGGCCGCCTCCTGGCCTCTGGCCTTCAACGCGGAGAGCCGGGCGACCAGATTCAAATCATGCGCACGCCGCGCATCATGGTAGAGCCGCGCTACTCCTCACGCCCCTCCGCCTCGTTCCGCACCACATTGTTTCTCGATCGGCCCACGCTGGTTGAAATCGCCGTGCAAGGCCCGCTCGCCTACTCTTCGGCCCTGCAGCGCGCCAGCGAGACCGTGCTGCTGATTCCCGGTCAGGAGATGAAGAACGACGGCATCGTGCTGCATCTCTATGGATTTATCGTCCAGGTCGAATCGCCCGCTCCGGGCACCCCCTTGGTCGCCAGGGACGACGTGACGCTGACGGCTTCCGTCCGTACCCTTTCCGGGTCGCTGGTCCGCCCGCACGGCGACTGGGATTCCCGCAGGATCAAGATCTACGGCGAGGTCCTGATCGGCCAGCATGTGGTCGAGCGGCTGCAGATGTTTTATGCCGGAGACAAGAGCCGCTTCGAAGCCCCGTTCTTCGTGCCCCTCCCCACCGAGGCCCCAGACGGCATTACCTTGCGGGTAGTGGCGGCTGATGAAGCCGGAGACAACTTCGGAGCTGGCGAGGCGAAGTACCCGGTCTTGCCGGAGCAGCTCAAGCCCGCGAAGCGATGACCGACCAACCACCCGCACCCAGCTACCGCCCGGTTCCGGTGCTGCTCAGTGCGGGCGCGGTCGCAGCCTTCGGCACGGCAATCGCGGACCCGTCTCGTCTCTGGTTGCTGCTTATTCCCCTCTCATTCCTGCTCTCGACCTATGGAGCCGGACGGTTACTGAGCCGGATCGGCGTCGGTATCACGCAAGACCCCGCACATTCCTCGATGCGCCACACCGCCTGCACCTGGGGAATCGGTCTCGCCGGCCTGGCGCCTGTCATCGCCCTCTGTTCCATGATGGGTCTGTTCCGAACGGCCGGAGCAGTAGGTGCCACTTGTTCCCTTTATGGACTGTGGTCGCTTGCGCTGATCGAACGGCGCCTCCCCTCCCGCGCTTCGCTGATCGCGTCGCTGGCTGGCGGGATAGTCCTGGGAGGGAGTTGGCTGCTCGTCTGGCTCTGGGCCACGATTCCCCCGACCTTCTACGATGAACTGACCTACCATCTCGTCATCCCACAACGGGCCCTCGCCACAGGCAAGGACCAACTCCTTCCCTGGGTCTACCACACAGCCATGCCCCATGTGTCGGACCTTCTGCTGGCCTGGGGCATGGCTTTTGCCGGCGAACTCGGCGCCAAAGCCACCCATGCAAGTCTTTGGGTCTTGTGCACAGTCGCCGCATGGGGATTGGCCGAGAACGTGGCTGGGCTACGAGCGACAGGCTGGGCCGGCCCTTCGACGATCGTCGCGCTGGCTTCATCACCGACCCTCTGGTTCTTGGGCACGCTCGCCTTTGCCGAAACGGCCCTGACTGCGGCGGTCGTCGTCGCTGGCTCGGTGCTGCTGGGCGCATCGACGATCGGACGTGCATGGCTGGCTCTGGGCCTGCTCCTGGGCTTGGGGGCCAGCGTCAAACTCTCGGGCTTGGCCTGGGTCGGAGCCCTCCTGCTTGCCGGCGTGTTCGCGGCTTGGGACAAGTACAGCCTTGCAAAGGCCGGGGCGGTCGCCGCCCTCTGTGCAACCCCGTGGTGGATACGAGCCTGGATCGGCACGGGCAACCCGATTTTTCCCATGGCCTACCAACTCTTCGACGGCCCCTACTGGAACGACGCCAACCAGGCTCGGCTCAAAGGCGAGCTACCTCTGTCCATCCAAGACCTGGGATTGGCTGGACTGTTGCAGCTCCCCACCAATCTCCTCCGACATCCGGAACAGTTCGGCTCCGCCGGCGATGCAGGCATCCTGGCTGTCGCAAGTCTCGGTTGCCTGGCCATCATGCCGCTCCTGGCCAGACTCCTCGGATGGAATGCACAGGAGCGCCGCTGGGCGGATGCGGCCGGGGCCCTCACCTGGGTTGCAGGAATCGCATGGCTCACCACCACGACCACGATCCGGTTCTTCGCGCCGGCTCTCATGATCGGGCTGGTCGGCTTAGTGGGCATCGCCACCAGGCTGAGCCGTCCGATCCAGGCCCTCGCGGTCACGGCCTTCGCCATTCTGGCGCTTGTGGGAGCCTCCCGCTTCATCGAGCAGCAGAACAGCGCCTTTTCCTCCTCGGCCGTCGCTTTGGGACAAGAAGCCGGCGACGCCTATCTGGCGCGCAGGCTGGACCACGAAGCCGCGGCCCGATTCGTGCGCGAGCGGACCCCCAAGGATGCACGGATCTTGTTCATCGGCGAAGCTCGCTCCTTATATTTTGCGAGGGACGGGATGGCCCCCTACCCGGTCAGCGAACACCCGATGGCGAAATGGGTGGCGGAGGCGGCGTCACCGGAAGCCCTGGCGCAACGGATCGCCACGGAAGGCTTCACGCACGTTGTCCTGAACATCCGCGAGTTCAAACGTCTTCAAACCAACTATCAGCTGTTGGCCTTTCACGGCCCGGAGGCGTCGACGCTGGACCATCGTCTCAAAGAACTCCCGCGAGCTTTGACGCCCCTGTTTTCAAAGAACGGTGTCTTTGTTTTCCAGGTGAGCCCCACTCGTCTGGACAACCCCACTCCCACGGACGCACAGATTGGCAGACCGTAAATCATCTCCCCCTGCCACAAACCTCTACGCCCCAGCAATTCCCCACATCGCACAAAAATCGTTCCTTGCAACGAGTATTTGCCCCCGTTTTCCCGAAACAGCTCCCTATGACACGGCCACGCACCTCCGAATATGTCGGGACAAGCCCCTGCTTTTTCACACCGATACCAGCCACATCCTTTGAGTCGCTTCTTGCGGCACACTTCATGCTTTCTCACATAGAATTCAATCCGCTCCGGTGTGTGACAGGCAATACGACAGAGTGGGATTATTCTTGACAGCAACCCGGTAACAACACAGGATACGCACCGTGCGCCACTGTAGCGTAGCGCCTCATCACGGGCTTCGACCCTATGAAACTATCCATCATTATTCCAGCCTACAACGAAGCACAAACCATTCGGGCGGTCATCGAGCGCGTCGCCGCCGTGGACCTGGGAACGATCGAAAAGGAAATTGTGGTGGTGGACGACGGATCGCAGGATGAGACGCCGGACATCCTCAAAACGATACCAGGCATTCATCCCATCATCCATGCCCGAAATGCCGGGAAAGGCGCCGCAGTGACCACCGGCATCAAGGCCGCGAACGGCGACGTCGTCATCATCCAGGATGCCGATCTGGAATATGACCCGAGCGACTACCCGGTGGTAATCACACCCATCCTCAAGGGGTCCTGTGACGCGGTGATGGGGTCGCGGTTTCTCTATGAACGGCCGGTGTTTTTCGGAAAGCGCCGTTCTCCCTACTTCGTCCATTACATCGGCAATCTCCTGATCGTGACGGTCACCAACTGGCTTTACGGACAGCGCTTCACCGACTACGAAGGATGCTATAAAGCCTTCTCCAAACGGACGTTGGCTGCAGTGCCCGTCTCGGCCACAGGCTTTGAATTCGACAACGAGCTGATCTGCAAACTGATCAGGAAGGGCTTCCGGATCGTGGAGGTGCCGATCCAGTACAAACCGAGAACCTACGCGCACGGCAAGAAGATCACCTGGAGGCACGGCGTGAAGATTTTGTGGACGATCGCGAAATGGCGATTCTTACCCCTGTAGCCTGCGCAGCCGGCTGATGAGCATATGACTACCGCAACCAACATGGCCCATCGAGTGTGCCTGATCATTCCACCCTCTCCGTTCCTCTTGGATGAACGGGTGTTCATGTCGCTCGGCATTTTGAAGGTCGCAGCCGTGCTGGAGCGCGCCGGAATCACGGTCGAGCTGCTGGATTTGTCGGGCGTGGGCAACTTCCGAGATGCGGTCGCCGGACACCTCGCCGCCACCGACACTGCGTGCTTCGGGCTGACCGCCACGACTCCCCAGTTGCCGGCCGTCCGGAGCATCGTCGAGGTGCTCCGCCGGCTGAGGCCGCAAGCCAGGCTCATTTTAGGCGGCCCCCATGTGACCCTCGTCCATGCGGCCCGCCTGCAGGAAGAGAAACGCGGCCATGCCAAGCGCGCCAGCCGGGCGTTTGCGCAACTGCAGAACATGGTTGACGTCCTCGTCGCCGGGGACGGAGAACTCGCGATCTTCGAAGCCCTGGGCCCGACGCCCCCCAAAACTGGTGGACGGCGACAATCCCAAGTCGGACTGGTTCCTGGAGAATGCCCAACTGACCAGTCTCCCCTTCCCGGCCCGACATCTCGTCGACGTCGAGAGCTATCGCTACACGATTGACGGCGTCCGCGCGCTGTCGTTGATCGCGCAGCTCGGCTGTCCGTTCGGATGCGGATTCTGCGGAGGGCGTCTCAGCCCGTCGCTACGCCGCGTGCGCATGCGAACATCCGAGAACATCGTCCAGGAGATGGTGCACCTCTACCGGACCTACGGCACCAAAGGATTCATGCTGTACGACGATGAGTTGAACGTGAATCCCAAGATGCTGGAGCTCATGGAGGCCATCACGGAAGCCCAGCAGCAGCTTGGCGTGGAATTTCGGCTCAGCGGGTTAATCAAGGCGGAACTCTTTACGGAGCAACAGGCGGCCGCGATGCATCGGGCCGGGTTTCGTTGGATCCTGGTGGGATTCGAGTCGGGGCACGAACGGATCCTGACCAACATTCACAAACAGTCCACGCTCGCAGACAATACCCGATGCCTCACGATCGCCAAACGGCACGGACTCAAAGTCAAGGCGCTCATGTCCCTTGGCCACCCGGGAGAGTCCGAAGCCACCGTGCATGCAACCCGCGACTGGCTGGTTGACACCCAACCCGATGATTTCGATGCCACCGTGATCACCACCTACCCAGGCACCCCCTATTTCGACGAGGCCGTCGAAACGGCGCCTGGAATTTGGACCTACACGTTCTCCCGAACCGGGGATCGGTTGCACAGCCAGGAAGTCGACTACAGCCAGGTTGCCGAGTATTACAAAGGCATCCCAGGGTCCTACCGATCCTATGTCTATACGGATCACTTGAGCGCGGAGGACTTGGTGCGATTGCGGGACTGGCTTGAGGCCGACGCTCGAAAGACGTTGGGGATTGCCTACCCAGCCACCCTCTCAGCGCTTCGATATGAACATTCCATGGGGCAAGCCGGCCTCCCCTCCAACATCCTGCGCACCTCGACTGCCCTGGCCTCCGAGGTGTACACGAAGAGCTAGGCCCGAGAAGTCCCCCGCGGCTTCACGACTGGCTTGTCCCCTTCGTTCCGGCAAAGACCCATCGGCCTGCGACGAACCCAGCCGCGGCCCCCAATGCGCCGCCGATGAGCCACCCGCCCAGCACGTCGGTCGCATAGTGGGCGCCGACATACACGCGGGAGACCCCGATCAAGGCGACCAGCGGCCAGGTGATCCAGCCGGTCTTGGGGTAGAGGACCTGCGCGAAGGCGGCGGCGGCGGCCGTATTCAGCGCATGATTGGAAGGAAAGCTGCCGGTTCCGCCGCAGCCGACGAGCAAATGCATGTCCGTGAAGGTTTGACAGGGCCGCACGCGACCGACCAGGTGCTTGAGCTGGGCCCCGACCTGGTCAACCACGACGACGAGCGCGGTGAGCGCCACGGCTCCGATCAATGCCTCACGCCGGTTCACCCAGATCCAATAGGCCAGGACCAGGGCCCCCGGGAGCCACAAACTGCTCGGCTGGGCCAGCGTGAGCATGGCCCCGTCGGCCAAGCCGGAGCTGCCGGCCAAACCGTTGATACTGACGAAGAGTGCTCGATCCCAGTCCAGCGTCGCCTCCTACGTCCGACTCGTCTGCGATTATTTGGTCCGGAAATGGATGCGGACGGTGATTTCCCCGTCCACCGGCTCGTCCCCCTTCAACTGGGGATCGAATTTCCACTTATTCAACGCGGTCAGGCCGGCGCCGGTCAGCTCCCGGTGCTTGCAGGGCTCCAGCACCACGACCGTAACCTGCGCCTCCTTGTTGACGAGAAACCGCGCCTTCATCCAATCGTCCAACTCCTGCCCGTCCAGCGACGAGGGAATTTTCGGCCAGGGCATGTAGGTCGGCACCGGCCCCAGTTGCTGATCCTTGTTCAGCGGCAGGCCGTGGACGTGGACGTCCGGCAGGACAACGTCCGCGGCATCTTCCGCATGGTCGGCCTGGTGCGTCGCCGCATCGCCCTCCGCCGCGCCGGCCGGTCCTGCGAAAAAAATGATCAGAGCGGCCATCCCTACCGTCATCCCAAAACCCACGGCGACATCGGGAAACCGCAAGTGCCACCCCCGTCGCTCATTCAACGCCTCACGCTTCACGTTTCACGCCTCACGGTGATTAAAAGAACCACTGGCCGCGGAAGAAGAACGACCGGGGCATGTTGGCATGAGCCACGCCCAGCCCGATGCTGCCCTCGCTGGAATTATAGAAAAACCCCTGATTGAACAGGTTGACGACGTCGAAGCCCAGCAGAATTTTTTGGTGGTACGGGAGCGGGATTTCCCGCGTCAGCGAGGCATTGTAAATCGTATACGACGGCATGTGCGTCGAATTCGTCTTCGCCCCAGGCAGCGAGGTGCGCAGCCCGGACCCGTAGAGCATCTGGCCGGAGACCGTATTCTGCTCCAGGAAGCGATAGGTCAGGTTCGCCGAACTCGTCATGGACTGCATGTGATCGGCAAAGACCCCGCCCTTGGAATTGATGTCGTTGATCTCGGCCTGCTCCAGCAGGAAATGTCCGGATTGCATCCCGTAGCCCTTGGACTGGCCCCAGGCGACATTGCCCCGGCCCGTCAGGTTGTCGGTGAAGTTGACTTTCACGATGCCGTCGATCCCGCGCTGCCAGCCGCGCTCAAACGAAAAGTAGTTCAGCAGCGGGGTGGTGCCGAACTGACCCGCGTCCGACATGTTCTCGTTGATCTTGTAGTACCCCGTGATCTGCAAAGTTGCCAGACGGCCGAACGCATGATACCACCCGGTCTCCATATAGTGCGACCGTTCCGGTTTGGGCGTGCGAACCGTCGAGTTCTCCGGCTCCGCCGTGGTCCCGGCCGTGTTCGGCACCAGAAACGCCACGGACTCCAGGTTCGGGGGCGTGAACAGCCGGCCGTAGAAGACGTGGAACACGTTGGACTCCTCGGCCTTGTACGTAACTCCCACCCGAGGACTGATTTGCCAGTCGTTGGTCAAGGCCTGGATCTGGTCATATCGTACTCCCAGGTTCAAGGTCAATTTATCCGTGGGCGTGTACTGATCCTGGACCCAGAACTCTTCGCGCCAGCCGATAAGCCGCCGATCTCCGTCGATGTTGACGACGGGACCGGTCGGATCGCCAGCCCCGTCCCGCTGGAAGGCAAAGAGGCGAGTCTTATTGATCGCCTGGGTCCGATCGATCTGGAACCCGTACTTCACCAGATGTTGGGGCGCCACTTGGTTGGTGTAGTCGAGCCGGACACCCAGCGACAAACCCATGCGGTCCTGGCTGGCGGTGGAGAAGGGCTCCGCCGTATCGGGCATATAGGCGAGTGAATTGAACGGATCGGTGATGAACGTCGCCCGCGACTGACGGGCATAGCCGGCCAGACTGAAGAACTGGGTGGCATCCACGTCGTGTCGCCACACCATGTGTCCGTACTGGTTGTTCTCCCGCTGGAACTGGTTGACGTTCTGCGAGGCCACCGGGTTGTAATTCGGGTCCTGCGCCTGGAGCAGCCCGACCACCGCGGGGTTGGCATTCTGCCCCGGCAGGGTCGGAATCTGATACTTGGCCACGGAGTTGAGGAACAGCCAGGTGAAGTTGTTGCGGTTGTCGTGTTGGTAGTCGCCGCGCAGATACGTCTGATTCCGCGTATGGTCGTCGTGAAAGACGGATTTTCCCAACGTCGGGGGATCGATGCCCCGGTTCGTGGAGGTGTAGCTGTTCATGATGTAGTACCGGAACTTCTCCCCGATCGTGCCGCCGTATTCGAAGGACGGATTGACCGTGGCATTGGAACCGCCGAAATACTGGAGCGAGCCGAATCCGGGCTTGGTGCCGCTCTTGCTGGTGATGTCGATCACGGCCGCCGTCCGGTTGCCGTACTGCGCTTCCAGGCCGCCCAGAATGATGTCCGCGCGCTCCCAGGTCCGCGGCGAGACCACGTCGGAAAACACCGTCGAGATGGTGTCCGGAATCGGCACCCCGTCGATGCGGAGCTGGAGAAGCGCATGTTCCTGCCGGATATGGATCTGTTTCAACGGAGCCATGGCCGCGCTGGGCATCGTCGCCAGGGCCTCGTTCAGATCATTGTTGTTGCCGCGTGGCATCTGCTCGATCTCCTTGCGACTCAGACTATAGGTCTCGCTGGACGCCTTGTATTGAATAGGCGGCAAGGGCGCCACGATGTCCAGCGCGATTTCCTGAGTCATTGCCAACGTCAGCTTGAGCGGGGCCGGTTTGTCGGCCCCGACCTTGATGACCACATACTGGCTGCGATAAGTGTCCTGGATCGCGCTGACCGAGTAGGTGCCCTCCCGGGGAACGACAGCCGAAAACTCCCCGGCATCGTTGGTCACCGCAGCCTCGACGACCTCCCCTTCCTGATCGCGAATCTCCACGATGGCCTGAGCGATGCGCCGCAAGTCCTGGTTCTCGACGACCCCGGTGAGCGTCCGCCGTTCGTCGGACGATTCGGCCGGCTGAGCCTGCGCAACTGAACCAACCTGAACGAACACCGCCTGGCACGACACAATGAATACGGCCCAGATGAGGCCGATGACAATACGCCGCATACCAACCTCCCGATTCCTGATAAAAATGAAGAGACACCCAGTGCGGAGGCACGTGCCACCGACCGGAGAGTCGGAACGCCTTATACGAGGAGATCAGGAACGGGGCGGAGCGCGCGACGCGCCGGAACCGGTCAGCGTCGCCGAAACGAGAAGAGCCGGAGCGGGAAGCGGATGGACGTCGGGAACGATGAGGACGACCAGCGTCGGCACATCGCTCGACAGGGACTGACCGGTATGGTGCTGGACCCACTGGCAGAGGTCTGAGTCGGAATGTTCGTGGCCGTCATGATCGGCCGCTGCCAGTTCGTGGTGGACCTCGAGAGCCGCCGCAAAGGGCGCCAGGGTCAGAAGGACGCCCACCAAGGCCAGGGCAAGGCCCCGTCCGACCATCAGGCAGGCAGCTCTGGAGAATACACCGGTCATAGACTCAACGAACTTATCAAAGCATTGCAGCCGTGTCAAGGCATCGCCGCCATGGCAAACGCAGGACGGCGGATGTGCGCAACGTCGGCTTGCGCGTAACCCCTTGCCCTGCGCGGCGTTCGCCCATCCGATCGACGGGCATGCGCTTGACACTTCTACATACTTTGCAGTAAGGTGACACTTCATTTTAACCCTGAGCATCGACCATGCGCGAACCGGTCGACAATAGAAACGTCGGCGAAATCAGGCCGCTCCCGCCTCCCCGCGAGGTCAAGACCAGTCTGCCGATCGCCCCGGCCGCCGCGGAACTCGTCGTGCAAACCCGCCGGGCCATCCGCGATATCCTCCACGGCACGGACAAGGACCGTCTGCTCGTGATCGTCGGCCCCTGCTCGATTCACGACCCCCGGGTCGCGACCGAATATGCGGAGGCCCTGAAACGGGTCGCGGACGCGACCAAGGACCGGCTTTTGATCGTGATGCGGACCTATTTCGAGAAGCCCCGCACGACCGTCGGCTGGAAGGGATTGATCAACGACCCCCACCTGGACGGGACCTGCGACATCGCCGCTGGATTCGAACTGGCCCGGAAGGTGCTGCTGGAGATCAACGCGCGTGGCCTGCCCTGCGCCTGCGAACTGCTGGACCCGGTCACGCCCCAGTACATCGCCGACCTGTTGAGCTGGGTCGCCATCGGCGCCCGCACGACCGAGAGCCAGATCCACCGCGAGATGGCCAGCGGCCTCTCCATGCCGGTGGGATTCAAGAACGGCACGGACGGAGGCCTGCAAGTGGCGGTCAACGCCATGACCACCGCCCGCCAGCCTCACAGCTTCGTCGGTATCAACGCGAACGGCGTCACCTCGATCATCAAGACCCTCGGCAACCCGGACCGGCACATCGTCCTGCGCGGCGGCGGCGGGAAAACCAACTATGGCCCGGAAGACGTGACGCGGGCCGCGGCCTTGGTATCTGGGGAACAGATCGCCCGCCCGATCATGGTGGACTGCTCGCATGACAACTCCAGCAAGGACCATCGGCGGCAGAGTCAGGTGGCCCGCTCCGTCGTCCGGCAGTTCACCGAGGGACAGCGAGCCATTATGGGCCTGATGCTGGAAAGCAACCTCAAGCCCGGCAAGCAAACCTGGAAAGAGGGAGCCCAACTGACCTACGGCGTGTCCATTACCGATGCCTGCCTGGGGTGGGACGAAACCGAATCCCTGCTCCTCGAACTCGCCAATGTACAAGCGCACAACGCTGCGCCGGAACCTGTGTCCTCCTAAGCTTCCCCTACTGGCACTTCGGACACCAGCCGAAAAATTCCAACGAATGCTCTTCGACCGTGAAGCGGGTTTCCCGTTCCACGAGCGCCGTTAATTTCTTCAGTGGACAGAGCATGAGGTCCGCGATGCGTCCGCACCCGCGACACCGGATGTGGTGATGGTGCTCACGGCCATGGCGGGTTTCATAACGGAACTGCCCCTCCCCCAACTCCACCTGCGCAATCAGTCCGAGCTTCTTCAAGACGGCCAGGGTCCGGTAGACGGTGACCAGATCCACGGCCACCTGCTCCCGCTTGAGCCGCGCATGAACATCGGCCGCGCTCAGGGGATATTTCGATTTCTCCAAGACATCGAGAATGGCCCTACGGGGCCGCGTCAACCGGCGTCCCTCGGCGCGCAATCCAGCGATCAGGTTTGTCATCATGCCGCCCCACTCTCAATTGCAACTTGTTTGCACTTACCACGGCTGACCGGACCCTGTCAACACTACCGGGCCGCTTCTCACCGCCACGGCCCCTGTGCTAGGATGCCGCCAATCCGGACCTTCCAGCCAAGGAGACCCTCTCGTTCGTGTTGATCGACACCCACGCCCATCTGGACGATACCCGCTACGACGGCGATCGGGACGCCGTCATCGCACGCGCGCGCGACGCCGGCCCCCCATCGTGGCAAACGCAATGAACCGGCCTTCGTCAAGCTGGTCGCCGAGAAGATCGCCGAAGTGAAGGGCATGCCAGCGGCGGCCGGGGTGGAGGAACTGGGGCGCATCACATCGGCC
>JBJTAZ010000100.1:0-7586 GCA_046091085.1 Nitrospiraceae bacterium | reverse complement strand
CGCGCTCTGGTCCGCCCGAGGCCAATAGACCGTGAAGGTGGTACCCTGCCCGGGGGCACTGACGACGCTGATGGATCCCCCGCTTTGCACCACGATCCCATAAACCACGGCCAGCCCCAACCCCAGCCATGTTCCTTCCTTGGAGGTGAAGAACGGCTCGGACAGCCGGGCTCGCGTCTCCGGGTCCATGCCGATCCCGGTATCGCTCACGGTCAATCTGACACAGGGGCCTGGTCGGAGGCTTCCGACCTGGCAGTCGGCTTGGACGGCATCCAGCTCGATGTTGTCGGCGGCGATCGTCAACCGCCCTCCCTGTGGCATGGCTTCCCGGGCGTTGATAGTCAGTTGATGCAGCAGCTCGCGAATTTGCTTTGGCGAGGCTTTGATGCGGCCGAGGCCCGGCGATAGCGTCCGTGTCAACTGGATGTCGCGTCCGGTGATCTGCCGGAGCAGTGGTTCGGTCTCGGCGATCACGTCGGTGAGGCTCAAGACTTCCTGCGGCACATCGCGCTGGCTGAAGGCCGGGAACTGTCCGGGCCAACGATCCGTAGGAAACTCTCGGCCCTGTCCTCGCTCTATGAATATCTCTGTGAGCGCAACGCCGTCACGGGCAACCCGGTGGACGGCGTGAAGCGTCCGCAGCGATCTTGGCGACGGTTTTGCCGGTGGCCACAGCGAGCGTGCAGCGCAGGCCGGTTGCCTCGAAGAGGGCCTCCTTGACCTGCCGGCCCAGCGCGGAGGGGTCCGGATGCAGCAATTGCAAATCGGTCGCGTCGGCATAAAACTCATCGATGCTGGTCCATTCGACGGCGGGAAAGAACCGGTCGGTCACCTCGCACATGCGGTGGTGTAAGCGCTGATAGAACGGACGGTCCGTCTGCACGAGGATCAGGTGGGGGCAGAGTTGGAGAGGGTGGGCGGTGGGCATCGCAGATTTCACGCCGTAAGGGCGGGCGGCGTAGCTGGCTGCGGCAACGATCCCGCGCGGCGGCTTGCCGCCTACGGCGACCGGTTTCCCGGCGAGCGACGGATCGGCCAGGACCGCCGCGGAGGCGAACATGGCATCCACGTCGCCGAAGAGAATTTGGCGTGGCCATCGCGACATCAACACCCCCAAGAGCCGATGGCCGATGGCTTATGGCAGGACAAGCGACAGTTGTTCGACGGGACGGTTTCCTGTCTCGTGCGACCGACCGTCGGCGATCAGCTCTTGTAATTTTCCACGGCAAGAACCGCAGCGGTGGCGGCTGGGCTTGCTGGTCCGCCGCTGACGCTCGTAGGTTCGCCCGCAGCTCAGGCATTGCCAGGCATATCTGGTCAATTGCCGGACCGCTTCGGTCAGGTCGTGGCGGATGGTGATGCCCAACCCCGCGCGGTTCATCTCCTCCATCTTGCGGCGGAAGTCCTGTCCGTGGTTCGGGCGGCGCTTGAGCAGGTCGAACTGCCACAGGTGGATCATCTCGTGGGCCAGGGTGCTGAGGATCTCCCGCTCGCCTTGATCCGAAAAGTCCCGGAGCAAGGGGGCGCAGAGGCGGATGCGTCGTCGGTGCGTGGCGGCCGGCAACGCTCGTGGGCCGCCATGGCTCACGAACAATCCGGCCGAGGCGGTCAGTCGCCGGCTCCAGACGATCTCGATGGGGAGTAGGGTTTCACGGAAGAACCGGCGGTTCAGCTCGCACCAGCAGTCCTGCAGCTGTTCGATGGTCACAGCGGTTCAGCGTCCGGCCAATTCCTCGATGACGGAAGCAGCCAGGAGCGGCAGCATGAGCTCGTGGTGTCCGATGAGCGAGTAGCCGCGCCCGCCCTTCTGGGTGGGGCGCCGGACCACGTTCGTCAGCGGCCGGTAATGGGAGAGAAAATCCATGTTCACGGTCGTGATGTCGTTCAGCGGGTGGCCGAGATTGCGGCCGAGCGTCACGGTCTTGAGGAAGACCTCCGGCAGGATCACGGCGGAGCCCAGGTTCACGTAAACGCCTCCATCCATCTCGGACACGGCCGCCGCCAGTCTCCGGAAGTCCAGCAGGGAGCAGGCGCCGATCGAGGCCCCGTCCGCCGAGGGGTGCATGTGGATGATGTCGGTGCCCAGGGCCACGTGGACCGTCACGGGGATACCCAAGCGTGCGCCGGTGGCGAGAATGCTGGTCTGCCGGTTCGGGAACTGGCCCTTGTACCGGTTGATGTAGTGGCCGACGGCCTCGCCCAGCCCTTCGCCGTCCTTGGCCCCGCGCACGATGGCTTCGTTCAACATGCGTCCCGTCTCTTCCGCCATGCCGAACCGACCGGAATCGATCTCGGCGTCCACTTCTTCCGACGTGCGTCCCATCAGCGCCAGCTCGAAGTCGTGGATGATCACGGCCCCGTTCATGGCCACGGCGGTGACGATGCCGCGCTCCATCAGATCCACCAGGATCGGGTTCAAGCCGACCTTGGTCACGTGCGCGCCCATGCCGACGATCACGGGCTTGCCCTTGCGGTGCGCGCGGACGATCGCCTGCGTCACCGCCCGCAAGGTCTTGACGGCCAGGATGTCGGGCAGGGTGGCGAGAAACCGTTTGAGGGAGCCGCCCGGCTGCCAGGGCTTGGAGAAATCCGAGACTTTCACCTTGCTGTGCCGGCGGCCCAGCGGATAGGTCTGGAGCTTGGACACGTCGATCGGCGCCAGAGCCGCGCGCGGCAAGGCGCCCTGGGGCGTTTTTTTACCAGACTGTTGAGGAGCAGATTTACGACTCATGTTAGTACACGCGCAAAGACGACAATAAAGGTGTCAGAAGCCCAACCAGGATGTTCACAAAGGCCGGCCAGCGAGGCCGCAGCGAACGAAAAGCCGAAGCGTACGTTGAAGCCTTGAGCGATGCGAGAACGAAACTGGAGGACTTTTTCAACATCCTGTCAGCTGTGCTTCGCGAGGGTTTCATCAATCAGTTCACAGAGAACATGGCCGAGGGTGATGTGGCTTTCCTGAATGCGGGCGGTCACCGTCGAGGGTACGATGAAGGCATGGTCCACTAGCCCGGCCAGCTTGCCGCCCTTGCCGCCGGTCCAGCCGATCGTCACCAGGCCGCATTCGCGCGCGGCAGCGACGCCCTTCAATACGTTGGGGGAGTTGCCGCTCGTGCTGATCGCGATGGCCACATCACCTTTGCGACCATGGGCGCGGACCTGCCGGGCAAAGATCTCGTCGTAGCCGTAATCGTTGCCGATGCAGGTGACCGCCGCCATGTCGGTGCCGAGCGCGATGGCGGGATAAGGGGACCGATCGCGCTGGTAGCGCCCCACGAATTCGGCCGCAATGTGGCTGGCGTCGGTGGAGCTGCCGCCGTTCCCGAACAGGAGGACCTTGCGGCCTTCCTGAACGGCGCGGATCAGCAGTTGCGCCACGAGGACGATGCGGTCGGCATACTCGGCGACAAAGCGCCGTTTCACGTCGGCGCTGTCCTCGAACGCTCTGATGGCCAGCTCTTTCATGGAGCGGATTGTAGGTGACGGACCTGAGTCTGTCAAACGGGACGGAAGCGAACCGGCCCTGCCGTTCATTGTGCCGGTGTATTGAGTCGTCCCCGCAGCTCGTCGAGCGCCGCCAGGATCTCGGCTGGCCTCGGCGGGCAGCCGGGGATGCGGACGTCCACGGGAATGTGCCGCTCGACCGGGCCGGTCACGGCGTAGCTCCCCTTGAAGACCCCGCAGGTGATCGCGCAGTCGCCCATCGCGATCACGAGCTTGGGGTCGGGCGTGGCTTTATGGACATCTTTCAGCGCCCGTTCCATGTTCACCGTGACCGGCCCGGTGACCACCAATGCATCGGCGTGGCGAGGGGAGGCCGCGATATGGAGGCCGAACCGCTCCGCGTCGTAGACCGGGTTCATCAAGGCGTTCAGCTCCATCTCGCAGGCATTGCAGGACCCGGTGTCCACGGCCCGGATGGTCAAGGATCGCCTTCCTTCCTACCCCTGTCGCGACGGAAGAACATTTGGCGAGAATATGATGCATCGCTCCGCGGCCGATGGCGGCTGATCCCGTCTTCTTGTATCAGAAGAAATCATCTGTACTTTCTGTGAGGGGTTGGTTACCATGCCCCCGGCCATTCGACAGACGAGACCGCGGCAACACACTCTCACCAGAAGGAGCGCACTCCATGGGCAAAGGCGAAAACAGGCGGAAAGAGACGAAGAAAAAGCCGGCCAAAACGATGGCGGAAAAACGGGCCGAGAAGCGGGCCAAAAAGTAAGTCCAGGGACTCCTGCCTGCCTCCCGCTCGGTTGATCGTGCTGAAACGCGGTGCTATAGTCCGCCGCGATGGGCGTGGACACTTCGACCAGAGCGCTGCTGATCGCCATGACCGGGGACGCGCCGGCGGCGGTCTATACGATCAACCGGCTCAAGCCCGAGTGCCTCTGCTTCTTCGTACCTGAGTCGTCGAAGGCGCTGGTGGAGTCGGACGTCCAGCCGCAGATCGCCCAGATGCCGCGCAAGTGGGACTGGGTCGTAACGCCAGAGCCTCATCGCTTCATGGCCTGCTATCAGGTGCTGGCCCGCACCCTGCCGGACCTGTTGCGGGCCTGGGAAATCCAAACGGGCGAGTTGGTGCTGGACCTGACCGGCGCGACACCGTCCATGGCCGCGGCCGTGACGCTCGCCTCCATCGGATCCACTTCGCGCATCGTGGCGCTGGGTCCGGCGGATGCTGCCGCGCCGGCCGAGGGCGAAGCGGTGATGCTGGCCGACCAGGCGCGGGTCTGGCAGCAGGGCAATCCCTGGGACGAAGCGGCGGCCCAGTCGAGCCGCGAAGGCGCGGAGCTGTTCAACCGCGGCTTCTTCGGTCCGGCGGCCTCGCTCTTTCATCAGATCGAAGCACGAGTCAGCGGCGGACAGAAACCCCTCTACCACGCCCTGGCCGATTTGGCGGAAGGCTACGGTTTGTGGGAACGGTTCCACTACCGCCAGGCCTGGGACAAGCTGAAAATTTCCCTCAAGGCCCTGGACATGGCTCTGATCTGGGGCGGACCTCCAAGTCTCAAAGCCGTGCTCCCGTCGGTCAAACAGAATGCGGGGTTTCTGGAAAAGCTGGTCTTGGACCCGCAAGAGGTCACGGAGGGGGTGGCCTACGATCTGTTGGCCCATGCGCGGCGGCGGGTGGACGCGGACCATCATCCGGAAGCGGCGATGATCGCCCTGCTGCGGTCGCTGGAAGCCTTTGCGCAATGGCGCCTGTTCAAACAGCACAAGATCAAAACCTGGGACGTGCAGCCGGAGCAGTTGCCCGAGGCGCTGCGCGAATCCTGCCGAACCTGTTTCCTGAGCGACCTCGACGGCAAATACAAATTATCGCTGCACGACCAGTTCCGGGCGCTGGCCGGTCTGGGCGATCCGATGGGTCAAACGTATCTGGCCCAGTGGCCCAAGATGAAGCCCTTGTTGGATGCGGCCAATCAGGCAATCCTCGGCCACGGCTTCGAACCGATCAAGCCCGAGCGATTTCAGCAGCTGTATGAGATCGTGGTGAAGCTGACCGGCGTGGGTGAGCAGTCGCTGCTGCGCTTCCCAACGTTGAGTCTGTGAAGAGCCGATGGAGATTCGCATCTACTACGAGGACACGGACTGCGGCGGGGTGGTGTATTACGCCAACTACCTGAAATATTTCGAACGGGCGCGGACGGATTACTTGGAGCAACGGGGCCTCTCGGTCGCGCAACTCATGAAGGAGGGGACGGTCTTCATGGTCGTGCGGGCCGAAGTGGAGTACAAATCGCCGGCCCGGTACGGGGAGATACTGGCCATCGAGACGACCTTGGATGCGAGCAAAAACGCTTCGTTCACTTTTGTCCACGTCATTCGCGAACAGACCAGCAACCGGGTGGTGGTGGAAGGCTCGGCGACGTTGGTAGCGACGGGATCGGACGGCAAATTGAAGCGGTTGGCGTCGGAACTGAAACAGGCGCTGGCGGCGCCGCCGAAGGGAGCATAAGGCATGCCGGAAAAATTTGGGACCTGGCTGGCCGTCACGGCGGTGGCGATCGGCTTTATCGTGCTGGCCTGGCTGCTGTTCGCCGACAATCCGCCGGACAAGAAGACACCCGACGGCAAGAAGAAGTAAGCGCCGTTTCTTCGTCTGCTGTTACAAAATCTGACTGTCCATACGCTTCCATTCATTTAATCGGCGGCTCCACACTGTTGCGATGGTTCGCAGGGCCTGCGGGCCCGCAGCATGAACGCGATGCAGGCAATGCCTCCAGCCGCGACGCCATGCTTCAACGTATGCCCACCGACCATGTGCCCAACCGCGAAGATCTGCTGGTCGAAGGCTTCAAGTCCTTTCGCCACGACATAGGCGGCGCATGCCCCAAAGACATAGCCTGTGCCTGAATATCGCGCGGGATAGAGCAGGATCAGCAACAGCAGCAGCCCAAGGGACCCGTACTGAACAAAGATGTATGCCTTCAAGTCACCTGCGCCGTGCAACTCGGTCCAGTACCAATACAGGACGCTGCCGAGACCGCCGGCGACGAGCGGACTCAATAGCAAACGACCGGCCGACAGACCGACCCGTTCGGCGATCATGGCCGTCAGGAGCCCCATGAATACCAGCGTCATCGGCAGGCGATCCCAGACGAGGCGCCAGTTATCCGGAGCCAGATGATAGTAGCCAGACCCCAATGTCGTGACCATCGCGCCGATGAAGAAGACCACGTACGGCCAACGTTCCCAGGGATCTAGGAACAACCCGGTCGGCCCGAGCCTGAGAGTCAGGACGACAACAAGCCCTATGATCCCGGCGACGGCAAAGGACAGGTTGGACAACACATTGAGACAATTCGGAATGCCGAGGCATGAACGGTGATCGGCAAACTGGTGGTAGGCTTGATCCTGAGGAATCGGCGGCCAGATGGCACAGAAGATCAGAATTCCGGCGATCGTCACCGTGAGGAGCGCAGGACGAAGGAAGGCCATGGCGCGACTACGCGTATGCCTGAAGAACCCGCCGAATCGTATCAAGTAACTCCCGCTCCGTGAACGGCTTGGCGAGAAAGGAAATGCCGGAGCTGGTTTCGCCGACGAGGTCGCCTGCAAACGCGGTCATGAAGAGCACCTTGATGTGGGGG
Source organism: Nitrospiraceae bacterium (assembly GCA_046091085.1). Classification (GTDB taxonomy): domain Bacteria; phylum Nitrospirota; class Nitrospiria; order Nitrospirales; family Nitrospiraceae; genus SYGV01. The sequence goes on along the minus strand of JBJTAZ010000100.1, from coordinate 489 downwards.
TGATGCGACGTCACGCGAGCCACCAATTCGGCTCCGTTTATGCCTGGCATCCTGAAATCGGTCAGCAGGAGGTGGATCGTGCCGAGCGGTCGTTCGCACAGCGAAAGGGCCTCGGCCCCAGTCGAGGCTTCCATCGCGCCATATCCGTTCTTGGTCAGCATCATGCGAACGAATCTTCGGATTCCCGGCTCATCGTCGACGATGAGGATTGTCGGCGGCTCCTCCGGGCGGCTGAGGGCGGTATCCGGGAGCGCACGAGTGTCTTCGAGACCGGTCATCGTATTCCCTTCGCGCAATGACAGATGAAACTATACACCATCGCGCTCACGTTTGCTCTCGCGCTATCGGCTCCCCGGCTTCGCATAGCCCTCGCCTCTCAGCACTGCCGCGACGTTGCGGCCGTCCACGTAGACGTCCGCCAAGGTCCTGCCATAGATGTCCAACACGTCAGTGACCATGGTGACGGTCCCTTCGTGGAGGAGCGAGTCC
>JBJTAZ010000099.1:0-2702 GCA_046091085.1 Nitrospiraceae bacterium | reverse complement strand
CACATGCGTCGCCATAGCGCAGAGCCTAGCCGAGGGATTTTCTCCTGTCAATTTGCGGCGGCAGCGGCCAAGTAGGGGCGAACACTTGACAATCAGCCCTGCTTCTGACAGAACTTTTCTCAGGATTATCGCGGACCTGGGATTTCCATGGCTGTTCGATCGCTTTTAGCTTACGGCGTGACCGCTTGGCTGCTGTCCATCGGCGCCCTAGCTCCTGCCTTGTCGGCTGCCGGCGCTGCCTCATCTTCCCCTGCCGCGTCCGTCGGCAAGTCGCAGCGCCTGACCCATAAAACCAAGAAACCTGCGCATCATGCGGTCCCTCAACCCCAGGACGGCGCCTTGGTCCAGAACATCCGGGTGAAAGACTATGCAGACTACACCCGTCTGGTGCTGGACCTCGACCAAACGACGACCTTCACGCAGAGCCGCCAGGAGGATCAGAACCGGGCAGTGGTGGAATTGCAACGGACCAGGCTCAGTGAACGACTGCGGGCCAAACTCAGCAACAAGAAACTGCCGGGTGAAGTCTCCATCGCGCAACCGCACACCCATTCCGTGACCGTCTCGGTCAACCTACGCCAAGTCCGCGACTACAAGCTGATCGCCCTCAGCAGGCCGGAGCGACTCGTGGTGGACCTGTACCACCGCAATGAGAAAGACGAGCCGATCATGGCCCAGCCGGCCGAGCCGGCGGCAACCACGCCGACCCTGGCCAAAGCGCCGGCACCGGCCCCTGCGCCCATCGTCGAGCCGCAGTCCATCCAAACAGCCAAGACGCAACCGGCTCCGGCAGTCCAGCCGGCTCCAGCGCCGATGCCGGTCCGCACCGCGCCTCGCCAGGCGCCGGGAAAAGACATCAAGCTGATCGTGATCGACCCGGGGCACGGAGGCAAGGACCCGGGCGCAATCGGCCAGCAGCGCACAGCGGAAAAGGACGTCACCTTGCAAGTGGGGTTGAAGCTGCGCGACCTGATCGCCAAGTACCTGGGCACGCAGGTGCTCATGACGCGGGATCGTGACGTGTTCGTGGAGCTGGGCGACCGGGCCAAATTCGCCAACAGCAAAGACGCGGACCTCTTCGTGTCGATCCACGTCAACTCCCACCCGCAGCGCAATACCAAGGGGCTGGAGGTCTACCATTTCGGCGAGGCCAGCGACCGGCGCGCCCTGGCCGTGGCCGCGCGGGAAAACGGCACGCCCATCGAGAGCACCGGCGTGGGCTGGCAGTACATCCTCGCCGACTTCGTCACCAGCAAGAAAATCGAAAAGTCGCAGGAACTGGCCTGGACCACCAAACAGGCCATGGTGGCCCACCTGGACGACCATTACGACGTGGTGGACCATGGCGTGAAGACCGCACCGTTTTACGTGATCCGCTTCACCACCATGCCCAGCATCCTGGCCGAAATCGCTTTCATCTCCAACCCGGCCGAAGAAAAGCTCATGCGGACCGACATGTTTACCAGCCGCATGGCCGACGCCATTTTCCAGGGCATCCGGGACTACGTCAGCCCTATCCAGACTGCCGCGCGCTGATCGGCCTCCCGTGGCCACCTACAAACTCACGCTCGAGTACGACGGAACCGGTTATGCCGGCTGGCAGACCCAGCCTGGCCAAGCCACTATCCAATCCACGCTCGAAGCGGCCCTCCTGTGTCTCACGCAAGAACCGATCGCCTGCGTCGGTGCGGGCAGAACGGACGCCGGCGTCCATGCCCAAGGCCAGGTCGTGAGCTTCCGTTCAGACCGTGGACTCCCGCTCCATGAATGGCGGCGCGGGCTGAACGCCCACCTGCCGCCGGACATTGCCGTCCAATCGGTCGAGATTGTCGCGGACGACTTCCATGCCCGCTACAAGGCCAAGACCAAGCGTTACGAGTACCGGATCCTGCACCAACAGGAACGGTCCGCGCTCGACCGCCACCAGGCTTGGCACATCTATGGACCGTTGGACCTGGACAAGATGCGGGAGGCGGCGCAGTTACTCGTGGGGAGACATGACTTCTCGTCGTTCCAGGGGCACCCGACCGACACCAAAGACCCGATCTGCAACATCGAACGGCTGGATCTGCTTCAGGAAGGCCCACAGATTCGCATCGTGTTCGTAGCGGACCGGTTCCTCAAGCAGATGGTCCGAGCCATCGTGGGTACGCTCGTGGAGATTGGCCAAAGCAAACGCCCACCACAGGCCATGAAGGAGATCCTTGCAGCGAAAGACCGCCGCTCCGCCGGCTATACAGCTCCAGCGCAGGGGCTGTATCTAGTCGAAGTTCATTACTAAAAGCCTCTCGAAACAGGCTCTTCCCCTTCCATTTATTTCGTGATATATTGCGTGTGATTTTACGTGTGATATTCTGCTTTCAACAGGAGGCATTGGATGAGCGTCGCGTACAAAAAGGATGAAATCCTCAGCGCATCGCGCGCGGCCCGTTCATTCGGCAAAGTGTTGGCCGACCTCAAAGAACGTCGGAAGCGTCGTATCGCGATCGCCAAGAACAACGAGCTGGAAGCCGTGATCCTGCCCATCGAAGACTACGAAACGATGGCAGAGGCCATGGCCGTGATGGAGCACGTCGAAATCTATCGCCTCATTCACGAGAGAAAAAAGAAGGGACCGGGCAAGCGCACTTCTCTGGACGCCCTCTTAAAGGAAGAACGCCTTGCCGTATAAGGTCGTTCTCACTGCGCACGCCACACAAGAC
>JBJTAZ010000098.1:0-6190 GCA_046091085.1 Nitrospiraceae bacterium | reverse complement strand
TCGTCAGGTCGTGCAAGCCAGCAGGGAAAGCGAGCTGGCTGCCTCAGCGCGCGGACGGATCGCCGAGTTGGAACGGTCTGCCACAGGCCAGCCGCGCCGTGCCGGCTGGCAGGCGGCTCTCGGATTGCCCATGCAACAGCTTCCGCAGCCATCCTCGCTGGAGGGATGGCTCCGTTCGTTGGCCAAGGCGGGAATCACTACGTTGGTGTTGGAGGCGGGGACGGACGAGAGCCAGAACCCAAAATCCGGAAGTCCTCAGGCCGGGCAGCCCGGCGTGTATTTTCGAACGGATTGGGCCGTCACCGTCCAGGATGCGATCGGGCAGGTGGTCCCGCTGGCCCATCGGCAGGGGCTGGCGGTCTATGTCACGGTCAATCCTTGGCGGATGGCCTGGGTGGATGCCTCGCTCGGGTGGCAGGTCTCCGACGTCTCGGGCGGTCGAGTCCGGCCCTCTCCGTTTTTGGATCTCTTTCATCGGGCGTTTCAGGAATATCTGATCGGATTGTTGAGCGATCTGGCCGGTTCCGGCGTGGATGGGGTCTTGCTCCGTGCAGCGCCGGGCGCCGATCCGGGCGAGCGGTTCAGCCGGTTTGCGCGGGAAGCCGTCGAACGGGACTTCGGCGTCATGCTCGATCCGGCAGCCTTGCAGGGCGGTCAGCGAGGCTACGCGCCGGAAGTCTGGCGCTGGCTGGGCTGGGAATCTCGCCAGTCGGTGAAGGTCCTGGACCGGCTGGCGCAGGCGGTGCACCGGCGGTCCCCTGCCATGCAGGTCGGGCTGGAGGTGCATGAGGAGGCCATCATGGAGCCGGTGGCCGCACTTCTCCGCTACCGGGAAGACGTCTTGGAGGCCAGGCAGCGGGCCTGGGATTTTTATGCGATCGCGCCTGGCCAGGCGCCGGCTGCGGCGCAAGGGAAGGGACCGGCAACGATCGCGGCGAAGGCGGCGTCGCTACTCGGAGATCGGCGGCCAATCTGGATGGAGGCCAGGCTGCCGGTCGGCGATGTCATGAAGCTGGAGGAACGGCTGTCCGTAACCGGCGAGAAGCAGGCGTTTCCGCCGGGCATCGGCCCGTGGTACCTGGTGCCGGCCGTTCCCGTTCCTTGACAAAGCCCACCACCTCCACTACGATCCGAGCGCCGTGCAGCGGGCGCGCCGACGGCCGGCGCTTACGAGTCAAGAGGAGATCATGGAGCCTAACGATTTGCGGTACCACGAAGAACATGAATGGCTCAGGGTGCAGGGAAAACAAGCCACCCTGGGGATCAGCAACTTCGCCCAAGATGCGCTCGGCGACATCGTCTTCATCGATCTGCCCAAGTCCGGGTCCGCGGTGACGGCGGGGCAGCAGATCGGCGAGGTGGAGTCCACCAAGACGACCTCCAGCATCTACACCCCCGTGAGCGGAACCATCGTCAAGATCAACACCGACCTCAAAGACCATCCCGAAGTCGTTAACGCCGACCCCTACGGCAAGGGATGGATGGCGGTGATCGAACTGTCCGATCCGGCGCAGGCGGACAAGCTCATGACCGCCGCCCAGTACGAAACCTTCCTCGCTTCTCAGAAACACTGACATCGGCCGACGACATGGCGGACCGGACACACATCGCGATCCTGGGCGCGGGGCCAGGCGGCTACGTAGCGGCGATCAGGGCCGCCCAGCTTGGCGCGCGGGTGACGGTCGTGGAGAATCAAGCCTTGGGCGGCGTTTGCCTGAACTGGGGCTGCATTCCCAGCAAGGCCCTGTTGGCGGTGGTCGAGCTGGGGGACAAGGCCAAAAAAGCGGCCGACTTCGGCCTGCAGCTGGGCGGGAGTGTGACCTACGATCTGGCTTGCATGGTGGCGAGGAAGAACAGGGTCGTGGAGGGATTGGTTAAGGGAATCGCCACCCTGTTCAAGACCTGGGGTATCGAGCATGTGGTGGGCACCGGTTCGCTGATCGATGCGAGGACGCTGCAGGTTACACAGCGGGATGGGGCAGCGGTCACCGTTCAGGCTGATGCCTTGATCTTGGCCACCGGCTCCTCCTGTCCCAACCTGCCGCTGTATCCGATCGACTCGCAGCAGATCATCACCAGCAAGGAAGGGTTGGATCAAACCGCCATCCCGGCCCGTCTCCTCATCGTTGGGGGAGGCGTCGAAGGCTGCGAGTTCGCTGCGCTCTACAGCGGGGTCGGCACCAAGGTCACGCTGGTGGAGCTGATGCCCCGCCTGCTGCCGCTGGAGGACGAAGAGATCGCGGCCTTCATGGAGCGGGAACTCAAGAAGCGGGGCGTGGAGGTGCGCACCGGGACGACGGTCGAGCGGGTCGAGCGGAGCGCAGGCGCCGTCACCGCCTTGCTCAAGGACGGTACCACCATCGCGGCGGAGAAGCTGTTGGTCTCGGTGGGGCGCGGATTCAACACGAAGGGCATCGGCCTCGAAGCCGTCGGCGTCCAGCTCGGCCGGAGGGGCGAGATCCTGGTCAACGATCGGATGGAGACCAACGTCAAGGGAATCTATGCGATCGGCGACGTGGTCGGGAAGGCGATGCTGGCCCATGTCGCCTCCGCGCAGGGCAAAGTCGCGGCGGCCAATATCATGGGACATGCAGAAACGATCGTCTACGACGTGATCCCGGCGGGGATTTTCACCCTTCCGGAAATCGGCCGGGTGGGATTGACCGAACAGCAGGCCAAGGAGCGTTGCATTCAGCAAGGCGGGAATCCTGAGCGGGATGTTCAAATTGGGCGGTTTCGCTATATGGGGCTGGGCAAGGCGCAAGGAACAGGCGAAACCACGGGGCTGTTCAAGATCATTGCGGACGGAAAAACCGGAATGGTGCTGGGCGCGCACATCGTCGGCGCCCATGCGTCGGACCTGGTGCATGAAGCGGCGCTGGCCATGCAAACGGGGGCGACGGTGTCCGCGATGGCCGGGATGATCCATGCGCACCCGACTCTGTCCGAGGGACTCATGGAGGCGGCCGAAGATATCGACGGGATGGCGATCCACCAGGCGAGGAAGCGAGCATAAGAACACGTGATCAGCCGTCAGCTCCGAGCTTGACATTGAAACGCTGAAGGCTGAATGCTGATGGCTCGACATGCTGAAGTCATTGCTGGTCAAGCTGGCGATGCTGGGTGCGACAGTCGCTCTGTTGTTCTGGATCGGCTGGCCGATGCCGGACGATCCGGAGCCGGAGGAAAGCGAAGGAGGCACGGTGGCCCAGCCGCTGCCCCGACCGGCTCCTGCTTCGCCGTCTCCAGCCAGTACCGGTACGGTTCCCACTGGAGGAGCGGGGCAGCAGGACAACGGGCAAGCGAAGATCCGGGCCAAGTTGGATGTGAATCGGGCGACGGCCGCCGACCTCGAGCAGTTGCCGGGAATCGGGCCGGTCCTGGCTCAGCGTATTGTCGAATGGCGGCGCCAGCATGGATCGTTCGCGCGCGTGGACGATTTGAACGACGTCAAGGGCATCGGGGAGAAGAAATTGCGTGAGCTCAGGCCATGGGTCACGGTGGGGCAGCCCAAGCCACCGCGTGCGTCCGCGCCTCCGCCTGATGCGCTGCGCAAGGGGCAAGGGAAAGGGGCGGATGCGCAATGAGTGAACTGACGCGGCAACTGGACCTGATGCTCCGCGGCGCAGTGGAAGTCATCCAGCAGAGCGAGCTGGAGTCCAAGCTCGCCCGCTCGCTGAAGGAGCAGCGTCCCCTGCGCGTGAAGGCGGGGTTCGATCCGACCGCGCCGGATCTGCACCTGGGCCATACGGTCCTGATCCACAAGCTCAAACACTTCCAGGACCTGGGGCACGAGGTCCTGTTCCTGATCGGCGATTTCACCGGCATGATCGGGGATCCGACCGGCGTGTCCGAGACCCGCGTCGCGTTGACCAAAGAGAAAGTTCAGGAGAACGCCAAAACCTACGAACGGCAAATCTTCAAGATCCTGCACCGACAGAAGACCAAGGTGGTCTTCAACAGTCAGTGGATGGGTGCGATGACGGCCGAGGATCTGATCCAGTTGGCCGCCCACTACAACGTGGCGCGGATGCTGGAACGGGAAGACTTCCACAAGCGGTACCACGAGCAGAAGCCGATCAGCATCCACGAGTTCCTCTATCCCTTGGTCCAGGGCTACGACTCCGTGGCGCTCAAGGCCGACGTGGAGCTGGGCGGAACGGATCAGAAATTCAATCTTCTGGTCGGACGGGATTTGCAGCGGGACTTCAAGCAGGAGGCGCAAGTGGTGCTGACGATGCCCTTGCTGGAAGGCACCGACGGCGTCCGGAAGATGAGCAAAAGCCTGGGCAACTACATTGCGCTGGAGGATCAGCCGCAGGAGATGTTCGGGAAGCTCATGTCCATCAGCGACACCCTCATGCTTCGGTACTACGAGTTGCTGACGACGGAGAGTCTGGAGCAGATCACGTCGGCCCATCCAAAGGAAGCCAAGAAGCAATTAGCCGAGCTGATCGTGGCCCGCTATCATGGGGGTGAGGCTGCTTCCCGTGCGCGGCAGGAGTTTGTCCACCGGTTCAGCGAGAAGGAATTTCCGGATGAGCCGGACGCGCGGGTGACGGTGACGGCTGCCGATGTGGCCGATCCCGCTGCGCCGTCCATCGGCCTGGTGGACCTGGTCGCGAAGACCAAGCTGGTGCCGAGCAAGAGCGAGGCCCGGCGGTTGATCATCCAGGGTGGGGTGGAGATGGACGAGCAGAAGCAGACCGATCCGAACGCCGCCGTTGCGTTAGCCGCCGGTCGTCAGTGCCGATTCCGCATCGGACGCAGAAAATTCGCCATCGTCGAGTACAAAGCCTCCTGACTCCAGCCTTCCATCGCCCTTGACTTGGCGGGAGTGCCAGCGTAGGATTCGGTCGTCTTCGTAATAAATGAGCCGCATCCACTTCCCGGCGTAAGCCGTTCATGACAGGTGGTGCGGGTTTGCGAGCATCGGTCGTCGAATCGCCGTTGCCAGTAATCGAGCAGGAAAGAGGGCGGGAGTAGCTCAGTGGTAGAGTCCTAGCTTCCCAAGCTAGTTGTCGCGGGTTCAAATCCCGTCTCCCGCTCCAAATTTTCTTCCTTGCTTGACGTGAACCGATGAAGCGGCACCTTTCTTTCCTCCTTCTCACCTCCTTTCTCCTATTACTCTCTGCCTGCGCCACCCCTTTGGGCGATGCGGCTGGAAAAGGCGATCTCAAAACAATGCGCGCGTTGCTGGACCAGGGGCAGGACGTCAACGAGAAGGACGCCTGTGGAATGAACGCCGGCGAGACCGCCTTGTTTTGCGCGGTGTGGGCGGGCAATCAGCCGGTGGCCAAACTCCTGTTGGAGCGGGGCGCCGACGTGAATGCCAAGACCAATTGGAACATGACGCCCCTCGACGCGGCCGTGGGCACAGGCGATGTGCAGATGGTTCAATTCCTCTTGGAACGGGGAGCGGTCACGAACAATGCGCAAGTCCAGGTCTGCGATTCCGGCGGATTCGACATCAACATGTGCACCTCGCTTCAATATGCCAAGCACACAGGGAACACCAAGATCGCGCGCATGCTCGAATATGCCGAGGAGAAGGAATTGGCCAAGCTCGGGGTGCCTGCCTCTTCCGTCGACAGCTCAGCCTGCACCGGTTGTGTCGGCGAGCGATGTGGATCGCGTGCCCTCCGTGCTGGCCAGAGCCAGGCCCCATGCCTATGCAATCGTGGTGGGGATCGAGCAGTACCAGCAAAAGCTGCCTAAGGCGGACTTCGCCGCACATGACGCTGAAGTCATGGGCCAGTACCTGAGCAAGGTCCTTGGCTATCCGGAAGAAAACGTCGTGGTCTTGCTCAACGAGCGGGCGACGAAGACGGGCATCGAGAAATATGTTGAAGCCTGGCTGCCCGACCATGTGGAAGAAGACGATTCGGTCTTCATTTACTATTCCGGCCACGGCGCGCCGAATGCCAAGACGGGAAAGGCCTATCTCGTACCCTATGACGGGGACCCGGCCTTTGTGGAGAAGACCAGTTATCCGCTGGAGCGGCTCTATGAGTCCCTGGCGAATTTGCCGGCCAAAGAGGTCGTGGTCATGCTCGACTCTTGTTTTTCCGGCGCCGGCGGACGGTCCGTCATCGCCAAGGGGATGAGAACGTTGGTGCTGGCGGTGGAAAACGCGGTTCTGGCAAGGGGCTTGTGTGTCGTCTTAGGCGCGTGTGGGGGCGATCTCGTG
>JBJTAZ010000097.1:0-3683 GCA_046091085.1 Nitrospiraceae bacterium | reverse complement strand
TCCCGAATCACCGTGACAACACTGGGAGCCATAGACCTCCGCAGAAACAGCCTAATTAAACGCGATGAAGCGATCGCACCCGTTGATCATATTGGCAAGGACCACCAACCCGCAAAGAGTGACAGCAGGACTAAGATTGTCCGTGGCAACTTTGTGTTGCTGACAACCATAAGCACAGACAAACAGCTTTACTCCCGCTGCAGAGAAGTCCAAAAGGCGGTCGTCGCGAAGGTTCAACACACCCTTATCGATCAAGTATAAATAAACATCAACGTTTGATCTCAGAGCTTCCCCACAGAGCCCAGAAACAGTCGCAATATTGGGATGAGTCGGGCCAGTGGACAGTAGCAACCCCAGCTTCTTTTTCTCCGCCATAATCCACAGGCTTTAAAAAATACAAATCAACAACAAATTCAATGGTTTATAAATATCAATATGGCTGCAGAAATGTACCTGTTTTTTGACCTGAAAGTCAATGAAAAAATAACGACTTTTGAGAAAGGGCTAGTGAGATTTTAGAAAGAGAGAAGCAATGGAAGAGGCGGCTTTTGTCAATGAGATAGATTGCTGCTCCTTGGTCTGCATGTGGCGGAGAATGAGGGTCCCTTTGGCCACCTCGTCATCGCCGAGAATGGCACAATACACGGCTTGGAGACGGTCGGCTTGGCGCAAGAGCGCCTTCAACGAGGTCGCTCGGAAGTCCGTATCCGCCGGAACGCCGAGGAACCGAAGTTCATCGAGAAGTTTGATCCCGGCTTCCACCCCTTGCGAACCGAACCCGGCAATAAAGACGGTCTTGGCCGCGCTAGGAACCGACCCTTCCGGAAGCATCAACGCGATGCGCTCCATGCCGACCGCGAATCCAACCGCAGGAGTCTTAGGCCCTCCCAGCGTCTCGACGAGACCATCATACCGACCCCCGGCGCCGACCGCGTTCTGCGCACCGAGATGGGTGGTGGTCACCTCAAAAGTCGTGAGGGTGTAGTAATCGAGGCCGCGCACGAGTCTGGGGTTTAAGAGATAGGGGATGCGCAAGCCGTCCAGCGCGGCCTGCACAGCCGTGAAATGCTCCCGCGCGGCGGGAGAGAGGTGCTCCGTCAGTTTCGGAGCCGCCTCGGTGGCCGCTTTACAGGTCGGCACCTTGCAGTCGAGCACCCGCAGCGGGTTGGTCTCGATTCTTCTCTGACAGTTCTGGCAGAGCTGCGCCTCGATCGGCTTTAGGAACGCGACGAGTGCGGCCTTGTATGCCGGCCGGTCGCTGGCGTCGCCGCGGCGATTGATCACGAGCGTCAGACCCGGGCGCCCGAGGCCGGACAGGAATCGCCAGAGGAGCGAAATGACCTCGACGTCCGCCTGAGGAGCGGTGCTGCCGAAGGACTCGACCCCGAACTGGTGGAATTGGCGCAAGCGGCCCGCTTGCGGACGCTCGTGGCGGAACATCGGACCGAGATAGTAGAACTTCTGGGCGGTGGGGACCGCGGCCAGATTGTGTTCGATGTAGGCGCGCGCCACGCCGGCCGGGGCCTCGGGCCGCAAGGTGAGCGAGGAGCCGTCGCGGTCCCGGAAGGTGTACATTTCCTTCTCGACGATGTCCGTGCTGGCCCCGATGCTTCGGGCGAACAACTCGGTCAGTTCGAAGACCGGCACGCGAATCTCACGGAAGCCGTACAGGTGGGACAAGCGGCGGGCCGCTCCCTCGATCGCCTGCCATTTGGGTATCTCATCCGGCAGGATGTCTTTGACGCCTTTGATCCCGCGAATCATGAGTCAGGTCCGTTAGAGGTGACGCCTGAGACGTGAGGCGAAGGGTGTTTGCGGGCTCCCTCGCGCCGTACGCATGCTGCGCGGCACTATACTGACGGCCCTGCGGCAAGTCAACGCGACGGCTTGCGAACCGCGGGCACCGGCGTTATAGTGCGGCGCGGTCGAATACGGAGAGCCGACGGCGCTCAGCCGTCAGCTGAAGCAAAGAAGAGCACACCATGACGACGGATGGACCAACCAGACGCGTGATCGCCCTGGCGCCGATGCCGCCGGAAAAATCCGCCTACGCGCTGGCCCGCTACAGCCGCTCCGCCGACGCGATCGAAGAGAGTCTCCGCTGGGTCCACGGCCATTCCTCGGAAAGGTTCTGGGAACAATTTTATTTCGCCTACGGCCATGCCTCCATCGCCGACCTGGGCCACGTGATCATCTGCTTCGAACATATCTCCGAGCTGGCCGCCATTCGCCTGGAGGATGAGCCGCTCTGGGACGGGCAGGCCAAGTCCAGCCGGTACCAAAATTTCGGCCCCAGCGGCTGTTACGTGCCGGACTCCATCCAGGGGACCGAGACGGAAGGGGCCTACCGCGGCATCATCGGCAGCCTCTTCAACTGCTACACGCTGATGCACAATCCGTTGAAAGCCTTTCTCGCGAAGCGGACGCCTCGTCCCGACGATATGAAACCGGCCGATTACGACCGGACCATCGCCGCCCGGGCCTTCGACGTCACCCGCTACCTCCTGCCGCTTGCCGTCCGCACGAATGTCGGACAGGTGGTCAGCATTCGGTCCCTGGAGAAGCAAGTCTCGCGGCTCTTGTCCGCCCAGCTCCCGGAGCTCAAGGCCGTCGGCGAAGAGTTGAAGGAAGCCTGCCAGCGACCCCCGGTCAATGTGTGGGGCGAACTCTCGGGTCAGTCGGCCGGCGCCGTCGAACCCCTGGCTCCCACGCTGGCCCGCTATGCCCAGCCCAGCGCCTATCAGGCCGAGGTCTATCAGGACCTGGGCCGCCACGCGCGGGATGTGCTCAAGGCGGCTGGGCTCGACCAGCCCTCGGCCTGGACGCAGCGCGAGCCGGTGGACCTGATTGACCCGCACCATCCGCTGGATGAGCTCGCGGCGACGTTGCTGTACCGTGGAGGCCAGGCGCCCTATCGGCAAATCCTGGCGTTGGTGCAGGGCTGGACGGAGAAGCAAAAACAGGAGACGATCGAGATCGCGTTCAAGAAGCGCGGCCCGCACGACGAGCTGATCAAGGAATTCCGAAGCGGCTACTCGTTCCTCTTCGACGTCACGATGGACATCGGCGGCTGGCGCGACATGCACCGGCACCGGCGCTGCCAGCAGATTCAACAGAACTTCACCACGGCCCACGGCTACGACGTGCCGCCGGCCCTGGCCGACGCGGGGCTGGAAGCCGACTACCGGGCGGCCATGGATGCGGTGAAAGCCGACATCGAGCAGCTGCGCAAATCGCATCAGGAGGCGGCGCTCTATGCCATTCCGTTCGGCTTCAGGGTTCGCTGTCTCTTTAAGATGGATTACGCCGAGGTGGAGTACATCTCTCGCCTGCGCTCCGGCGTGAAGGGGCATTGGTCCTATCGCACGATCGCCTGGCTCATGAAGCAGAAGCTGGCCGAGCGCCATCCCTTTCTGGCCGACCGGATACAGGCGACGCCACCGGACGTCGAAGACAGCCTCGCGCGGTAGCAGGCTGCTGAAAATGGCCCCCAACTTTGTTCTCAGTCGCTCCGACCACTCGACGTACTGGCCTAGTACGCCTCGTGGCCTTCACTCCTTGCGGCCTCGTTGGATGGCCACTTTGAGCAGCCTGTTGGGAGTACGGCGCGCAATCTGGCTTTTCTAAAAGCATCGGCCTAGTATTTTTCCCGTCGCCCCCCTTCCCCTCCAGACATTCGGAGG
>JBJTAZ010000096.1:0-8801 GCA_046091085.1 Nitrospiraceae bacterium | reverse complement strand
TGTGTCCCGAGCAGGTACTGGAGCGGTTCACCGGACGCGCGGCACATCAACAGCAGCCGGGCCAGATCGCCTTGCTCCGCCGAAACCGGACGGTCGCTCTCCAATCGAAGCCGGAGGCCGGTGGTCTGCAGCGCCTGCTCCAGCAGCCACTGCGCTTCCTGCGCCGCATTGGCCAGACCTGCGTCAGCCAGCATCGCCCGGCCTTCTCGGACCAAGTCCCCGTAGGTCGTCGGCTGCCGGATGAGTGTGGCCATCATATGGCCTCCGTCGCGGTCCGGGCATGCTCCGCCCGAAGCCCTTCCACGATTTCATCCAAATCGCCCGCCAGCACTTGCTCGAGCCGGTGCAAGGTTAGCCCGATTCGGTGGTCGGTGACCCGGTTTTGGGGAAAGTTATAGGTCCGAATCTTCTCGCTTCGCTCCCCGGTCCCCACTTGCGCCTTGCGGCTCTGGGCGATCTCCGCTTCTTGCCTTTCCCGTTCCGCTTCCACGATGCGCGCTCGCAACGTGCGCATGGCCTTGGTTCGGTTCTTCAGCTGAGACCGCTCGTCCTGGCACGACACCACGACGCCGGTCGGACTATGCGTGATCCGCACCGCCGAATAGGTCGTGTTCACACTCTGGCCGCCGGCACCGGACGAGCAGAAGGTGTCGATCCGCAAATCCTTGGGGTCGATCTGCACGTCCACTTCGTCCACCTCGGGCATCACCGCCACCGTCACCGTGGAGGTATGGATGCGCCCGCTGGCTTCTGTGGCCGGAACCCGCTGGACGCGATGCACTCCGCTTTCGTGCTTGAAGTGGCTGTAGGCCCCCTTGCCCTCGACCAGCATCACCACTTCTTTATAGCCGCCGATCCCTGTCTCGCTCGCCTCCATCACCTCCACACGCAGCTTCTTCCGCTCCGCGTACTTCACATACATCCGAAACAGGTCACCCGCGAACAGCGCCGCCTCGTCGCCTCCGGTTCCGGCCCGGATTTCCACAAAGGTGCTCTTCTCGTCGCGCGGGTCTTTCGGTACCAACTGTTCCAGCGCTTGGGCTTCCATTTCGTGGCAGCGGGCTTGGAGGCTGCAGGCTTCCTCGGCCGCCATCCGTTGCATCTCCCCATCCGTGGCCGGGTCTTGGATTAGCTGGGTGGCCTCCTCGAGCTGCTTGACCAGCGCTTGGTAGTCGCCATAGAGGCGCGCCAGGTCCTCGATCTCCATCCGTTCCTTGTTCAACTTGTGGATCATCGCCGGCTGGCTGTGGACGGACGGGTCCGCGAGCTGTTGGGTCAGCTCATCGTAGCGGTGCGCCACCGCCTCCCACTTGGCGATCAGCGGTTCCGCGTGCGCTTCTGTCGCCTGCGCGTCAGCCATGCGGCTCCATCCTACAATCCGACGTGATCTGGGCCAAAAAACAAAAAACCCCGCCCCTCCTCGGAGCAGGATTCTTTGCACCGCAGCTCGCAGACACTACTGTTTCTTGGTGTACTTCTTCTTGAATCGCTCCACACGTCCTTCGGTGTCCACGATTTTCTGCGTGCCGGTGAAAAACGGATGGCAGCGAGAACAAATGTCCACCTTCAAGTCGCCGACGGTCGAGCGGGTCTTGAACTGGGACCCGCAGGCGCAATGAACCGTGACTTCCACGTACTCCGGATGAATCCCCTTTTTCATACGTGCTCCTTAATAGCCTTTCACCAATAGCTGCGCCGCGTCTTCGCCTCAGCGGTTCATCGACTGCAGGAATTCCTGGTTGGTCTTGGTTCCGCCGATCTTGTCGATTAAAAACTCCATCGCTTCCATGGTCCCCAGGGGGCTCAGCACCTTCCTGAGTATCCACATCTTATTGAGCCGGTCCCGGTCCACCAGCAATTCTTCTTTTCTGGTGCCGGACTGGCTGATATCGATCGCCGGGAACACCCGCTTGTCGGCCAGGCGGCGATCCAAATGGACTTCCATGTTACCGGTCCCCTTGAACTCTTCGAAAAGCACGTCGTCCATTCGGCTGCCCGTATCCACAAGCGCCGTCGCCATGAGCGTCAAGCTGCCGCCGTGTTCGAGGGTCCGGGCGGCGCCGAAGAAGCGCTTGGGACGCTGCAGGGCGTTGGAGTCCAACCCGCCGGATAGAACCTTACCGCTCGGGGGCGCAATCGTATTGTAGGCCCGCGCCAATCTGGTGATGCTGTCGAGCAGAATGACCACGTCTTTCTTGTGTTCGACCAGCCGCTTAGCCTTCTCCAACACCATTTCCGCCACCTGCGCATGGCGCTGGGCCGGCTCGTCGAAGGTGGAACTGATGACTTCCGCCTTCACCTGCCGCTGCCAGTCGGTGACCTCTTCCGGCCGCTCGTCGATCAACAGCACAATCAAGGTGACTTCTGGGTGGTTTTTCAGAATGGCACGCGCGATGGCCTGAAGCAGCATCGTCTTTCCGGTGCGCGGAGCCGCAACGATCAAGCCACGCTGGCCCTTGCCGATCGGGGTGATCAGGTCCATGACCCGGGTGCAATGTTCTTCCCGGTCATACTCCAGGATGAGCCGCTCTTCCGGATAGAGCGGGGTCAGGTTGTCGAACAGGATCTTGTCTCGCGACACTTCCGGATCTTCGCAATTGACCTTTTCCACCTTCAGGAGGGCAAAATACCGCTCGCTCTCTTTGGGGGGCCGGATCTGGCCGGACACGATATCCCCGGTCCGCAAGTTGAATCGGCGGATTTGGGAAGGAGAAATGTAGATGTCGTCCGGACCGGGCAGGTAATTGGAGTCAGGCGCCCGCAGAAAACCGAAGCCATCCGGCAAAGTCTCCAGGACCCCTTCCCCGAAAATCACCCCGTTCTTTTCCGTTTGCGCTTGGAGAATGGCAAAGATCAGCTCCTGCTTGCGCAGGTTAGCGGCGCCCTCGATCTTCAGTTCCCGCGCCACATCGTTGAGGTCGGCAATGGACTTCTGCTTGAGCTCGGCAAGATACATGGTCTTCTCCCTTAACATGGAACACGTCCCCGGCGTGAGCCGCTACAGGGCCTGGGGTATAACATGATGCGCCAGCACGAATTTTGAAGCATGGATCAACGGTTGAGCGGCGATGGGGCGTGTGCGGAGAGGTTGGTCCGCGATACGAATTAGTGCTTGGCGCCCTAAATCTCCATGGTTGACAGCGCGGGAATTCCACCCGCGGGGAACAACGCACACCAACCCATCAGACAATCACCATCATAATAAAAACCTGGCATGTCGAGAGCAGCCCCGGGAAGCTCGGCTGAGGTGGAAACGTATCGGTTGATTGCTCGTACTCAGGGGAGCGTCGAATCGTGGGGGTATAGTATCGGCGGCCCCTTTCATTGTCAATAGCTATTTCATTTTCACAAACCGCGAGGCCACCGGCTGCGCGCTGTTCGTTGAGAGGACCTCGTCGTTGCGATGGAACGCCGATTATGTTAAAGGTTTTCCATGGCATCCCGCGAAGAAGGACAGAACCTGGAGCGCCTGTTCACGCTGGCCGAGGCCACCCGCCTACTGCCTCAGCTCCGCGAGCACTTAACCGCGGTTCAAGAGGCCAAGGGCGTGCTGGTTAGCACCAAAGATGAGATTAAAAAAGCCAGTGCGCAGGCCGCATACGGCGGGGGTAGCGTCGCAGGCTCCCATTACATTGCCGCGCTCGAACAGATCAGCGAGCGCCTCCAGGCGGTGCAGGAACAGGGCGTCCACGTCAAAGACCTCGACATGGGGCTCTGCGACTTCCCGTATTTGCTCGACGGGCGGGTCGTCTACCTCTGCTGGAAGCTCGGAGAGACCGACATCCAGTGGTGGCATGAAGTGCAGAGCGGATACGCCGACCGCCAACCGCTGGACTCGGACGCATCGTAAACGCAGGCCGGCGGAGCATCGTTCCTCGAAAGCTGGCGAGACAACGCGAATGCAATTCGTCATTCTTGGTTTCGATGGGCCTGAGGGGGCGGCGAAGCGGAAGGTCCACCGACCCGCGCATTTGGCCCGTATGGACGCCCTGCATGCGCAAGGTCGGGTCGTGCTGGCCGGCCCGCTGACCGACCAAACCGGCAGCTTAATCGTCATCGAAGCCGCTTCGCAAGCCGAGGCCGAAGCGTTTATCCGGGAGGACCCCTACGTGATCCACGGCGTCTTCGCACGATTCGAGGTCCATCCCTTCATGCAGGTCTATCCCAAAAACGAGATTTCATAAACGCTGGTTGCAGAGTCACCTGCTCGGCTTGCAGGCACACATACAAGAGTCTTCCGTATGGGATCGTTGCTCGTGAAAATTGGCCTCCTGGCCGCACTGGTCCTTCCCGCAGCTTCAGCTTTGGCCCAATCCTCCCCACCCGAACCTACCAAGATCATAATTGTGGAAGCCACCTACGTCATGGGCGATGCCGATACGCTGGCCGGGGCCGAGGAAGCCGTCCTGATGCGAGCCAAGCGCACGGCGGTGGAAGAGGCCGGCGTGTATGTCGAGGCCGCCTCGACGGACGTGGAAACCCACGCCAACGGCGAGACCTCGCATCTCAATCAGCTCAGCGTGCGCACGATTTCGTCCGCCGTGACGGAAACCGAATTTCTGGAGAAACGGCAGGCCCTAGAGAACGGTCGGTTGACGTTCTATGTGAAGATCCGCTGTACCGTCCACGTGGACATGCTGGCGGACGCGGTCAAGCGGATGAAATCCGACGAACTGCTGGCCCAGCACCATCATCAGCTGCAGACGGAAAACAGCCAGCTGAAAAATCAACTGGCCCATCTCAAGAGTGAGCTGCAATCCACCGGCACGCCGGCTAACCCCCTCCGATCCATCCCCAAGAATCGGCGTGAAGCCGTCCGGCTCGGACGGGCCGCCTTTCAATCGCACAGTCTTCCCGAAAAAATCGACCTGGCGACGCAAGCCATGGCTGCCGACGACCGGTATGTGGACGCCTATGTCATTCGCGGCCAGACCTATTTGCGGATTGCCGCCGTGACGTTTTCGAAAGAAGGCTCTAAGGCCGATCTCAACGGATACATCGAACAGGCTTCACAGGATTTCGATCACGCAGTGGCCCTCGACCCCGCCAGCACCTGGGCAATTCTGGGACGTGGCGACGTCATGACCTGGCAGCGCAAAATGGACGAGGCAGCCAAAGAGTATGCCCGTGTGCTGCAACTGGACCCCTACTTCGATGTCGCCCGCCAGCGTTTGATGTCCTTGCTCACCACCACGGCCCGGAGGCAAGTGGCGGCCAAACAGTGGCGGCAGGCCTTGGACACCTTGGACCAGGTCCTCCAACCAGATCTGCCGCTCAGTTGGATGGCCTATCAGAAGGAAGCCCTGCTGCTCCGCAGCCAAGTCTACACGGAACTCGGAGAATTGGACCGGGCGGTAGAGGACCTCGGCAAAGTGATCCGCATAGATCCAACCAATGCCATGCTCTTCGTCCAGCGGGCACAACTGTACCGGCGCCAACTCTTAGGGAGGCTGGCCAAGGATGATCTGGAACGGGCCTGTGCCCTGGGTGCGGAAGAAGGCTGTTCCGGCCTCCGGTAGCCTGCCGGACCGCCCCTGCCCTTCGTTGACAACTGCGCAAAAAAACAGCTATACTCCTTCACTCGAAGCTGGCGCCACATGCAGTTGCTACCAGACAACCAGGTTAGTTCAAAAGACCCAGATGGCCCAGCGGTTATGGACCTTAATCTCAGGACGGTGGGCCTTCTGCGAGCTTGCGGGAAACAGATGAAAAAGCATATATATGGGTGCATCGTCCACTCTCTGAGCCAAGGGTAACCGACTCTTCCCGGGACGAGGGAGGGGCCATAGTGTCTTGAAGGGGCCTGTGCATCAAGAGTCTACCATCTGCTAATGTCGATCCGTCGAAGACGGGCCGCGATAGGAGCTGACGTCGCATGAATCCATATCGAGTAATGCCAGGTCCCGAACATTTTCTCCCGCCGGCTGCCGCGTCGATGGGGATTCGGCTGCCGCATCCCGGCGAAGCCCATATCAACGGGGTAATCGTGCCGGAGGAGAAGGCGTATGAAGAAGCAGCCCGCCAGTTTTTGATGGCCAAAGTGCCCACGATCTTCCCCGGACCGCTGGTCTTATGGGCCTGGAACGAGAAGGCGGCAAAAAAGGCGACGGCGATCAAGCACCTGTATGAAACGCTCAAGGAATGCGTCACCCCGCAGCAGCAGGCCATGCTCATTCCGATGCCTGACTACCGGCCCAAGTACCCCAAGATCAATCCTGAAGTCGAAATCAACCCGAACCATCCGAACCTGACCATCTGGCACAACAAGATCGACTGCTGCATGTTCGTCGGCGTCCATTGCCACCAAGCCAATCTTTCGCTGAAGATCATTCGCGGTGGGACATCTTGCTATACGATCGCCATGTGCGCCCAAGCGGGGCACGAGGACGCGATGCTCTCATTCCGCGACGCCTCCGTGGAAAAAATCATGAAGCTGGCTGAGTGGGTGCGTAAGCTGAAAGGGACCGTCAAGGTCTCTCAAGTGGTTTCCAAGAGCGGTTCGACGAACTGACGCGAAGCACATCCTGAGCCGTCACCGCCGCGCAGCAAGCTGTGGGGCGTACCGATAAGGAGGCCGAGACCATGGACAGCAACTCAGCAATCGGGACGAAAAATAAAAAGGGACAGGTCATCACGGACACGCGCCAGATGATGTTTGAGGCGCCTCGCACGCCGTCGTTCTTTACCGGAAGCGAGGTCATTAAGGAAGCCGTCCGACGCGCCAACGTAGACGTGATGGTCGCCTACCCGATCACGCCTCAGAGCGAAGCCGCCGCACTCTGCGGCGAACTGTTTGCAGAAGGGTACGTCAAGGAATACTTCCGGGGCGAAAGCGAATTCGCCGTGATGTCCCAGTGCGCCGGCGCGGCCTTCGGCGGCGCGCGGGTGTTCACGACGACCGCAGGGCCTGGCACGATGCGGGCCATGGAGAACTTCCCCATGTGGGCCGGCGCCAGGCTGCCGATTCAGATGATCGTGACTTGCCGCGGCATCAACTCCCCCCTCTCCATCCAGCCAGACACACTTGAAATTTCGTACTTGCTCCAGACCGGCATGCTGGTCTGGCACGCCGAGACCGCGCAGGACTTCTACGACTGGATCCTCAAGGGCTACATGGTGTCGGAAGAGCCGGACGTGCACCTCCCATTGGCGCTCTGCTGCGACGGGTTCTTCGTGACACACACCAAGGACGTGGTGAACCTGACGCCGGTGGACATGTGCCTGCCGCCCTACGATCCCTACCGGTCACCGGTGCCTTGCATGGACATGGAATGTCCTCCGGTCCGGATGATGCGGGACCCCTTCGTGATGAAGAGCAACTACATCAGCTATGCCACCCACGCCTCCTGGCAACAGGAAGTCTGGGCGGCGGTGGAACGGTCGCGCAAACACACGATTGCCTGGATTGATGGACTGATCGAAACCGTGAACGCGGATGCCGACGTCCTTATCGTCTCCTCCGGCACCGCCGTGTCTCAGGGACGGGAAGCCATCCGCCTACTGGCCGACGAAGGCATGCGCGTGGGCTTGGTCAAGATCAAGTCCTTGCGGCCCTGGCCCGGGGAGGAAATCCGTGAGGCCACCAAGAACGCCAAGCACATCATCGTGCCGGAGTTTAATGTGGTCGGATGGATGGCGCGCGAGATCAGAGCCACCATCCCGAACAGCGATCGCGTGATCTCCGGCCCGCGCGTGGGCGGCGGCATGACGATGCCGCCGGAGATCATCGTATCCGAGATCAAGAACGCGCTCGGCATTCGGAACGCAGCCTTGGCCGGACGAGGAAGCTGAGCCGGCGCGACCTAGCAAGTTGGACGGTTCACGCATAGTCACCGACGAGAGACAGCAGGCCTGAGAGGAGGCTTTCATGAGCAAAGAGCGGATAAAAATCGCACCGGAGTTCTACGAGATCATGCCGCCCGAATACCAGGACTTGGTCAACCGGGCGACCTACGGGAACGAGTCCCGAGGATGGAAGGACATTGGGACGTCCAAGGAACTGATCGAGGAGCACTCGCTCTGCGCCGGTTGTCCTGAGTCCATGGCCTTCCGGTACATTCTGGCCTCTTTGCCCAATCCGGAAGACACCGTCATGGTGGGATCCACCGGATGCACCAGTTTGGTGTTTCCCCACGTGGCGGTGCATAACATCCACTCGCTCTTCGGCAACCAGAATGCCATCGCCTCTGGCCTCAAGCGGGCGCTCACGGTGCGCTTCCCGGGCCGGATCAAAGACGTGGTGGTGCTGGCCGGCGACGGCGCCACGGTCGACATCGGCCTGGACATGACCCTGCAGGCCTGGTTCCGCCAGGAAAAGTTCACCACGATCTGCTTCGACAACGAGCTCTATGCCAACACGGGCGGCCAGGAGAGCGGCTTAATGCAGAAGGGCTTCGTCGCCAAGATGGCGCCAGTCGGCAAGACGTTCGAGAAAGTGCGCTTGCCCGAGATCGCCCGTGAGTCTGGCTGCCACTATGTCGTGAATTGCACGGTCAGCAAGCCGTCTCTCGTGGAAAAGGTCATCCGGAACGCGGTCCACGTCGCCCGCGAGATCGGCCCGACGTACCTGCAGCTCTACACCCCCTGCATCCTGGAGATCGGCAAGAACAGCATGGAAGGCCTCCAAGAGATGCGGGACTCGGAAAAGCCGACCGAGCGCTTCGCCTACAAAGAGTACATCAGCGAGCCGGCCAAGCAGTTGCTCGCGGAGATCGCCGCCAAGGAAAAAGAAAAGAAAGCTGCGGCCAAGGAACAGTTGGCGGCACAGGCCTAAGACCTCCGGCGCAGGAGACAGCACAACA
>JBJTAZ010000095.1:0-3588 GCA_046091085.1 Nitrospiraceae bacterium | reverse complement strand
GATCGGGAGCAACCCAGCCGGGCCTCTCGGTCGATGCCTTGCGCCAAGCCGTCATGCGGGCGAACGCCGCTCTCCATGCGGAAGGGGATGCCCAACCCGCTTACAAGGGCATGGGCACGACGCTGACCGTGCTGCACGTGGCCGGCGTGTCGCAAGCCCAGGCCACCTTGGTCCATGTCGGCGACAGCCGCGCCTATCTGCACCGGGCCGGCGCCCTCTTTCAACTGACCAAAGACCATTCGTGGGTGGAAGATGAAGTCCGGGCCGGACGTCTCTCGGCGCAGGATGCGCCTGCACACCCCATGCGCCACGTGCTGACTCGCGCCTTGGGCATCGCGACCCAGGTGGAGCCGGAATTCCTGACCCTGGGCCTGCAGGCCGGAGATCAACTGCTCTTGTGCACCGACGGGCTGACGAAAATGATGAACGACGAGGAGATTGCCGCGACCCTGGCCCGTTCCAATCGGCACCCCCAGGCCGCCTGCGACGCCTTGGTGCGCGAGGCCAACGAGCGGGGGGGCAGGGATAACGTCACCGTGCTGATCGTCGGCGACCACATCATGTAGCGCTACCCTGGCTCTTCGGACTCTCCGATCATCTCCTCCGCCGCCTGCCGCACGTGTTTCGTGACGGCCAGGCCGCCCAGCATGCGCGCAACCTCTTCCTTCCGTCCGGCCGGATCGAGCCGCCGCGCCTTGGTGACCGTCCGCTTGTTCGCAACGGTCTTCTCCACCACGTAATGGGCGCCCGCCTGCGAGGCGATCTGAGGCAGGTGCGTGATGCAAAACACCTGATGATAGGCGGCCAAGGCTTTCAACCGCTTGCCCATCACCGCCGCCACCGCACCCCCGACCCCCTGGTCCACCTCGTCGAAGATCAACACGGGAACCCCGTCGGTCTCCGCCAGCACGGTTTTCAGCGCCAGCATGATCCGCGAGAGTTCGCCACCGGACGCCACCTTCGCCAGCGGCTGCAACGGCTCGCCCGGGTTGGCCGAAAGCAGAAAGTCCACCCGATCGTAACCGGCCGGCCCCAGGGCCGCCTCGCTGCGGTCCGACGCGACGGCAATTTGCAACTGCGTCTGTTCCATGCGCAACGCCGACAGCTCCGCCTTGACCTTGGCTTCCAATTTCTTGGCCGCCTTCTTCCGCCCCTCCGAAAGCCGTTCAGCCGACGCCATCGTGTCCCGGCCGGCCCGAGCCGCTTGCTCGCGCAGCCAGGCCAGATGCGATTCGCTCTGCTCCAGACCGTCCAGCTCCCCTTGCAATTGGTCCAGCTTCGCGAGCAATTGTCCGACCGTCGCCGGCAGCCCTCCCACACCGTATTTCTTCTTCAGCCGTTGCAGCTTGTCCAGCCGCTCCTCGATCGTCGCCAGCCGGTCCGGATCATGCTCCAACCCTTGCTGATAGTCCCGCAGCCGCCCGGCCAACTCGCGCAGCTCGACGGTCGCGCTCTCGCACAGACCCGTCCATTCGGCCGCCTCCACATCGATCCCAGCCAGCTCCTTGAGGCGCTGAGAGACCGCTCCCAGTGACGCCAGCGCCGACGCTTCCGCTCCATAGAGCAGATCGTAGGACTCGTCGCTCAGTTGCCCCAGACGCTGGGCATGGCCCAACCGCCGGCGTTCCACATCCAAGGCCTCCTCTTCTCCTGCGCGCAGTTCCGCCTCGGCCAGCTCCTTATGCTGGAATCGGATGAAGTCCTCCTTCGCTTGCCGTTCGGCGGCCAGCCGGATCGCGTCGCCCAGTGCCTGCTGCTGGTGGCGCCAGACCGAGAACTGTTCGGCATACGCCTGGCGGGCCTCCCGCAAATGTCCAAAGGCATCCAAGGCGTCCAACTGCGTCTGGGCTGCCAGCAGCGACTGTTGCTCATGTTGCCCGTGAATGTCGATGAGGGTGCCGGCCAGGCTTTGTAGTTGGTGCAGCGGCGTCAGTCGGCCGTTGAGATAGACCCGGTTCCGTCCCGATCGGGACAGGATGCGGCGGACGATCAGGTCGGTTTCGTCGGAAGCCAGGACTCCGCTTTCCCTGAGACTGGCTAGGAGGGGACTCTTGGCCGAGAGCGCAAACGAGGCCTGGAGCTCGGCCTCTTCCGTATCGGCCCTGATCTGGTCGGTCGAAGCCCGCCCTCCTATCAGGAGAGCCAGGGCATCCACGAGCATGGATTTGCCTGCGCCGGTCTCGCCGGTCAAGACCTGGAACCCGTCGGCAAACTCAAGACTGAGCTGTTCGATGACCGCGAAGTTGGCAATGCGCAGCTCGGTGAGCATACGAGCCGCAGCCTCAGAAGATCGGGAGGGTCAACAAGGCCGCCCGACAAGGCCTGAGCGATCCAAGACCACGGTCGGAGGCCTTTTTTAGCATCCCGTTAGGCGGAAGGAGTCGCTTGAGCCAACAGAGAATCGATGATTACTTTGAACTGCCGCTTGGGCCTGGCGCCCACGAGCTTCTCGACCGGCTGCCCGTTCTTGAAGAAGAGGATCGTCGGAATGCTCATCACCTGATACCGTCCGGCCACTTCCGGGTTTTCATCGGTGTTGAGCTTCATGACTTTCACTTTGCCCGCATATTCGGTCGCCAATTCTTCGATGATCGGCGCGACCATCTGGCAGGGCCCGCACCAGACGGCCCAGAAATCCACCATCACCAGGCCCGGCGCTTTCATCACTTGGGCGTCCCAACTGCCGTCGCTCACCTGCAATGCCTGTCCTGCCACGGATCGCCTCCTTCGAATAACGTGAGCCAAATCGTCGGTCCGCATCGTATCCTACAGTTCTTTGGGCTGTCAACCGGACCTGCCCGCCTCGGGAGTGATCGGAAGCTTTCCTTTTCAAATTTTTTCATATCAACCCCCGATTAGTTCAGATAGCCCCCAAAACCTGTCCGTTAGCCCTGCATGCATGGCGAGGCTGCATGGATTGAACCGTGACCGCGGCAGAAGGCTAAGATTAGAGGCAGGCAGCACCAACTTGATTCCAGAGGACCACACTTACACTACGAAAGACTCACCCTTTTTCTTCCTCCTCCTACGAGCGGCGGTCAACCGCCGTTCGCTTCTCCTACCACTTCCACTCGCTCGGCACGCCGCTCCACCAGTCGTCGGGATGCGCCGTCCGCCAAGCGGTTTGCTGCTTCCAGAGCCGTTCGGTCTCGGCCTTATCCAGGCGGGTCGCCATGGCGGCGGTCACGTCCGACTGTCGGCGCGCGCTCTCCTGGATCAACTCCTTGGCGATCCTCGCCAGGACATCCGGCGGGTCAGTCAGATCTCTGGCGTCCTGCGTCGCCAGGTTCAAGTGCAACTGCTCCACGGCCACCCACCGATCGGCTTTGGCCATGGCTTCCACGTAGCCATCCAGCGCCTGATAGGCATAGGTGAGATAAACGTAGGCGTGGGCCGAGGGCGCCTCCTCCACTGCCTTCTGACAGGCCTCGATCGCGTGCCGATAGTCCGCGGCGGCCAGAAAGACCTTGGCGCGTTTCAGATGCTCTCTCGGCTGCTCGGACGATGCAGCCGAGCCCTGGGCTGCCGGCGCCAACAGGCAGGCCAGAACCAGCATCGCACCGAGCTTCTTCTCCATCATCCGAATCC